>JBOGYU010000022.1:0-22719 GCA_050696935.1 Solirubrobacteraceae bacterium
GTTCTGGGGCGTGGCCGCCGGCCCCAAGGCGCTCGGGCCGCCCGGAGGCGGCCCGAGGGCGATGGAGCTCGTGGCGCCCGCGTGGGACGCCGTGCCCGGCCGGCGCGCCCGTCCTCCCAGACCGGGCCGCCGGCGGGCGGTGGGTCAGTCGCGCCGTGCCGGCTGATGGTGGACCGGCGTGACGCAGACCTGTGCGCGGGGCGGGACCGGTCCTGGCCTCCGCCGCCTGCGCGGGTGACGACCGAGCGGCCGGCGGTGCGGGTGCCCGCGCGTGGGGGCGGTGGGAGCTGGGAGCTCGAACGGCTCCGGAGCGCCTGCCTCGCCCAGCGTCGCGAACGCCGCGGCCGTGTCGACGGCCTCGCGCACCAGCTCGCGGAGCGAGCGCTTCGGCGGGCGGCCTGTGGTCGTCGGGGGGAACATGTGTTCGGCAGACTAGGTAGGGCGTCGGACGGAACCCGCTCCCAGGAGGGTCAAGGCCGTGAACGGGCGAGGATTTGGCTCTACAGCGCCGATTTGGGCTCTCCGTGCTGCAAGCGATCTTGCAGGAGGGCTGAGCGCGGCGGGCGGTACGCTGGACCGCCATCATGGTCCACCTGCGGATCGTCTCGCCCGCCGCGCGCACGGACGCCGCCCTGGAGGCGCTCGAGTCCACGGCGTCGGTCTGGAACATCGTCGTGCTGCGCGACGCGGCCACGCGGCCGGAGGGGGACCTGATCCTGTGCGACGTCGCGCGTGAGGACGCGAGCGTCGTCGTCGAGGACCTCAAGGACCTCGGTCTGCACAAGACGGGGTCGATCGCGCTCGAGCTGATAGACACGGAGCTGTCCGCCTTCGCCGATGCCGCCGTGCGCCACGCGCCCGGGGCGCCGGCGGACGCCGTGGTGTGGGAGGAGGTCGAGGAGCGGACCGACGAGAACGTCGAGCTGTCCGGCGTCTTCCTGATCTTCCTCGTCCTCGCCGCCCTCATCGCCGCCGTCGGGATCCTGCTGGACTCGCCCATCCTGATCGTCGGCGCCATGGTGGTCGGGCCGGAGTTCGGCCCGCTGGCCGGCTTCTGCGTAGCGCTCGTGCAGCGGCGCCCACAGCTCGCGGTCCGCAGCGCCATCGCCCTCGCGGTCGGCTTCCCGCTTGCCATCGCCGCCACCTACGCCGCCACGCTCGTCTTCAAGGGCACCGGCATCGCCCCTGAGACGTTCAGCCAGGCCGACCACCAGCTCTCGAACATCATCGCCAGCCCGAACTTCTTCACCGCCTTCGTCGCCGTCTGCGCCGGCGCGGCGGGGATGCTGTCGCTCTCCACGGCCAAGTCGGGCGCGCTGATCGGCGTGCTGATCTCCGTCACCACGATCCCCGCGGCCGCCAACATCGGCGTCGCCGCGGCGTACGCAGACTGGCCGGCGTGGCGGGGATCGATCGGCCAGCTCGCGATCAACCTGAGCTGCATCATCCTCGCCGGGAGCGCCGTGCTCGCGGTCCAGAAGGCGCTCTACCACCGCCGCCGGGAGCATCATGTCCGCGCCGAGCTTGACTCTCCACACACCGGAGACCGCACCACGGCGCCATGACCGGCAGCAGGCGGCGGCCCTAGCGCGACCCCAGCGAGGACCAGATGTCGACCTTGGTGCCCACCTTCTCCACCACCGCGTCGGTGAACTCGGTGGTGGTCGCGTGGCCGCCGAGGTCGACGGTCCGGACCCCCGTCGCGACCGTCTCGAGGACGCCCTCGTAGATCGCCCGCGACGCCCGCTCGGCGCCGGAGAAGCCCGACGCGTACCCCAGCACCGCCCCGCACGCCAGCAGCATCGCCATCGGGTTCGCCAGGTCCTTGCCCTGCAGCGACGGCGCGGTGCCGTGCGGCGCCTCGGCCATCGCCACGTCGACCTCGTAGTCGTCGTCGAACGCCAGCAGCACCGACTCCGCGCCCGCGATCGAGCCGAACATCGGCAGCACCATGTCCGACAGGCAGTCCCCGTCGCGGTTCAGCGCGGGGATCACCAGCGGCGTCTCCGTCACGCCCGTCAACAGCCCCGCGTACGTCGCGTCGATCAACACCGGCTGATACGGGACGGACGGATGCCGCGCGGCCGCGGCGTCCATCTCCTCCTTGAGCATCCCCTCGTAGACGGGGGAGACCGTCCACTTCGGGCCGCCATAGACGCGCGCCCCCATCCGCTCCGCAGTCTGGAACGCGTACTCGGCCACCGCCCGGCAGGTGGAGCGCGTGAGCTTCTCGGTGCGGTACGCGACCTCGTCCGGCGCACCGGAATCGCCTTCCCGCCACTGCTTGGCGCCGTACGCGTCCTCGATCGCCATCCGCACGACCGAGATCGGGTGGTAGATGCCGGAGACCGGCCCGACCACGCCCGGGATCCGCCGGCCGGTGCGCACGATCACCCGGCCCCCGACCTCCTCGCGCAGGATCCGGTTCGGCGAGCCGACGTCGTCGGCCCCCTCGGGCGTGATGGTCGCCGCCTTCACGCCGAAGCCGGCGTCCCGCATCGCCCGCGCGGCCTCGAGCACCACCTCGTTGCGGGTCTCGCGCCGCCGCTCCAACGACAGGTCGAACCGCTCGATCGAGAGCTCGAGCCCGAGCACCTCGCGGTCGAGCACCCGCAGCGACTGCTCGAGCAGCTCCTGCCCGGTCTCGTCGCCCTCCAGGACGACGATCCGGAGCGCCTCAGACACGGGCCCGACCGTCGAGCCCGAGCTCGCGCGATCGCTCGGCCAGGGCGGCGATCACGAACGCCACGTGCTCGTCGAAGTCCACGCCCAGCTCGGCAGCGCCCGCGCGCAGCTCCTCCCGGTTCACCGCGGCCGCGAACGCCGGCGTCTTCATCTTCTTCTTGACCGACTTGGGCGTCATCCCGTGGATCCCCTCCGGCCGCACGAACGCGCACGCCATCAGGAACCCCGACAGCTCGTCGACCGCGTACAGCGTCTTCTCCACCGGGCTGTCCCGGGAGACCCCGAGGAAGTCCGCGTGCGAGGCGACCGCCCGCACGAACTCGTCCGAGAACCCCAGCCGCTCGAGCTCCTTCAGGGCCATCCGCGGGTGGCCGGTCTCGAGGTCCGGATGACGCTCGTAGTCGAGATCGTGGAGCATCCCGACGAGGCCCCAGCGCTCCTCGTCCTCGCCGAACTTCCGGGCGTAGGCGCGCATCCCCGCCTCCACCGCCAGCACGTGCCTGCGCAGGGATTCCGACTCGGTCCAGGAACAGAACAGGTCCCACGCCTGATCGCGAGAAAGGGGCTCTGACATGGCTGTTACCCTAGCCCAGCCTCGGGCCTCCGGCCCCTCCGTCACCATGCAAAAGCTCCTCATCGAGGGCGGGGTGCCGTTGTCCGGCACGATCGTGCCCGCCGGCAACAAGAACGCGGCGCTGCCGCTGCTCGCGTGCAGCCTCCTCACCGACGAGCGAGTGGTGCTGCGCAACGTCCCGCGCATCCGCGACGTGGAGGCGATGCTCGCGCTGCTCGCCGACCTGGGCGTCAAGACCGAGTGGCTGGAGGAGAACACCGTCTCGCTACAGGCGGACGGCGTGCGCGGCACCAACGTCGACGCCGCCCTCGCGGAGCGCATCCGCGCTTCCTTCCTGGCCGCCGGCCCGCTGCTGGCGCGCTTCGGCTCGGCCGTGATGCCGCCGCCCGGGGGCGACGTGATCGGCCGCCGCCGGCTCGACCCCCACCTGGACGCCTTCCGCGCCCTCGGCGCCACGGTCGAGCACGGCCAGGACATCCGCATCTTCGCGAACGACGGCGGCCTGCGCACGGCCGACTTCCTGATGGACGAGCCGTCCGTGATGGCAACCGAGAACGCGCTCATGGCGTCCGCCCTGATCGACGGCACGACGGTGATCCGCAACGCGGCGTCCGAGCCGCACGTGCAGGACCTCGCGCGGATGCTCAACAAGATGGGGGCGGCGATCGAGGGGATCGGCTCCAACGTGATGCAGGTGCACGGGATGGGCCGCCTCGGAGGCTGCGACCACACGGTCAGCCCGGACCACATCGAGATCGCCTCGTTCATGGCGCTCGCGGGCGTCACCGGCGGCGAGCTGCGGATCAAGGGCTGCGTGGCGGACGACATGCGGATGATCCGGATCGTGTTCCAGCGACTCGGTCTCGAGAGCCGGATCGACGGCGACGACTGCGTGGTCCCCGGCGGCCAGAGGCTCGTCGTGGCGCGCGACGCCGGCGACTACCAGTCCAAGGTCGAAGACGGCCCGTGGCCCGCCTTCCCGGCCGACCTCACGAGCATCGCCGTGGCGCTCGCGACGCAGTCCGAGGGGTCCGTGCTGATCTTCGAGAAGATGTTCGAGAACCGCCTGTTCTTCGTGGACAAGCTGATATCCATGGGCGCGGAGATCACGATCTGCGACCCGCATCGCGCGATCGTCATCGGCCCCCGCCGCCTGCGCGGCCAGCGGCTCTCCTCGCCCGACATCCGCGCCGGGATGGCGATGCTGCTCGCCGCCCTGGCCGCGGAGGGCACGAGCGAGATCCACAACGTGCGGGAGATCGACCGCGGCTACGAGCGGATTGACGAGCGGCTGCGGGAGCTGGGCGCGCGGATAGAGCGCGTCGAGGCGTGATCCACCCCATCCCCAGCGGCACGCGCGACGTCCTGCCGGACGAGCTGCGGGAGCTGCGCGCCATCACCGAGGCGATGCGGGGGGTGTTCGAGGCGCGCCGGTACGGGGAGATCGCCACGCCGGCGCTCGAATACGAGACCGTGCTCACGCGCGGGGACCCGGCCGCGGCGGACCCGGCGTACAAGCTGTTCGACGAGCATGGGAACGTGCTCGTGCTGCGCTCGGACATGACGATCCCGATCGCCCGCGTCGTCGGCACGCGGTACGAGCACGCCGAGCCGCCGCTGCGCTTCTGCTACTTCGCGCACGCCTACCGCTCGGTCCGGCCGCAGCGCGGGCAGGCGCGCGAGATGCTGCAGGCGGGGCTGGAGCTGATCGGGGCGCCCGGGCCGGAGGGCACCGCGGAGGCGATCGCGGTCCTGTGCGAGGGGCTCGACGCCGCCGGCCTGGTCAACTACCGCGTCGGCCTCGGCGACGCCTCGCTGTACCCGCGCCTGCTCGACCGCCACGGCGTGCCGCAGGCGTCGCGCGCGCAGATCCTGCACGAGCTCGTCACGCGCGACTTCGTCGGCCTCGCGCGCGAGGTCCGCGGGCACGAGGAGCTGCTGCGCGTACCGCAGCTGCGCGGCGGCGTGGAGGTCCTCGACGGCGTCCCGGAGGCCGGCGAGCTGCGGGCCGTGCACGACCTGCTCTCGCCCGGCGTGGCGGCGCGGGTGATCTTCGACCTCGGGCTGATCCGCTCGCTCGGCTACTACACCGGCGCGGTGTTCGAGGTCTACGACGCCGCGCTCGGGGCCCCGATCGGCGGCGGCGGCCGCTACGACGACCTGCTCGGCCGGTTCGGGCGCGACCTGCCGGCGTGCGGGTGGGCGCTGAACGTGGAGCGGCTGCACATCGCTCGTGTCGGCGAAGGACAATGAGCATGCGCCGGGTTCGACACGGAACGGTCGCGTCACAGCACGCATGCGGAGCGGAATCATGAGCCTCGGCGGCCTGCGGGTGGCGGTGCCGCGCGGCACCCTGATGGCGGACACGCTCGACCTGCTCGACCGCCTGGGCGTCGACACCGCGGAGGTGCGCGCCAACGACCGCCGGCTCCTGTTCGAGGAGGCCGGGATCGTGACGATGCGCCCCTCAGACGTGCCGACCTACGTGGAGGCGGGCGCGGCGGACCTCGGGATCACCGGCAAGGACGTGCTCGCCGAGCAGGCCGAGCGCGATGTCTACGAGCTGCTCGACCTCGGCTTCGGGCCCTGCCGGATGGTGTTCGCGACCGTGGCGGGGGAGGACCCCGCCGCCGAGGCGCTGCGCCGCCTCGGCGTGATGCGGGTGGCGACCAAGTACCCGAAGGTGGCGGCGCGCTACTTCGAGCGCACGGGCCGCCAGGCGGAGATCGTGGAGGTCAAGGGCTCCGTCGAGCTCGCCCCGCTGGCCGGGCTGGTGGAGGGGATCGTCGACCTCACGGCCACCGGCACGACGCTACGCGAGAACGGCCTGGTGATCCGCGAGGAGATCGCGGCCTCGACCGCCCGGCTGATCGCCAACCCGGTCGCCCACAAGCTCAAGGCGGCGGCGATCGACGCGCTGGTGGAGCGGGTCCGTGCGGCTTGAGTGCACGGTCGCGGACGCCGCCGCGGTCGCGGCGCGCGTGCGCGCGACAGTGCCCGCGCCGGCGTCGGTGAAGGAGGACGTGCGCGCGATCGTGGCCGCGGTGCGGAAGCGCGGCGACGAGGCCGTGCGCGAGTACGAGGCGCGGTTCTCCGGCGTGGACGAGCTGCTCTCCCTCGAGGTGCCCCTGCGCGTGCCGCCGGAGGAGCTCGAGGTCGCGCTCGCGACGCTCGATCCCGCGGTGCGGGCCGGCCTGGAGATGGCGATCGAGAACGTGGGGACGGTCGCCGAGGCCGGCGTGGATCCCGAGGCGGAGGTCGCGCTCCCGCAGGGCCAGACCGTGCGGCTGCGCGAGGTGCCGGTCGCGCGCGCCGCCGTCTACGCCCCCGGCGGGCGGCACCCGTACCCGTCCTCGGTGGTCATGGGCGCCGTCACGGCCCGCGCGGCGGGCGTCGAGCAGGTGGTGCTCGCCGCGCCCGGCCGCCCGGCGATCCTCGCCGCCGCGGCGCTCTGCGGGGTGGACGCCGTCTACCGCATGGGCGGCGCGCAGGCGATCGCCGCGCTCGCCCACGGCACGGAGACGATCCCGGCCGTCGATGTGATCGTCGGCCCCGGCAGCCCGTGGGTGCAGGAGGCCAAGCGCCAGGTCTCCGGGATCGTGGGCATCGACGGGTTCGCGGGCCCCAGCGACCTCACGGTGATCGCCTCGGGCGTCGACCCGGAGCCACTGCGGCTCGACCTGCTGGCCCAGGCCGAGCACGGCGACGGCTCGCTCACCGTGGCGGTGAGCGACGACGCGGCGCTGCTGGACGCGCTGCCCGGGATCACGGTGCTGGCCGGCATGGAGGCCGCGCTGGCGTTCGCCGAGGCGCTGGCGCCCGAGCACCTCCAGCTCGCGGGCGCTTCCGCGGAGGCGCTCGGGCCCCGCGTGCGCCGGGCGGGCTGCCTGTTCGTCGGCCTCGAGTCAGGCACCGCGTTCGGCGACTACGTGGCGGGCTCGAACCACACGCTGCCCACCGGCGGGGCCGCCCGTTTCGCGTCCGGCCTCTCCGCCCGCCACTTCCGCCGCCGCATGGCCGAGGTGCGGATCGGCCCCGCCGCGCCGGCGCTGGCGCGCGCCGGGGCGCCGATCGCCCGCGCGGAGGGGTTCGAGCGGCACGCCGCGTCGATGGAGATCCGGGACAATCCGCGCTCCGCATGACCCGGAACGCGCAGATCACCCGCACCACCGGCGAGACCGACGTCAACCTCACGCTGGGCCTGGACGGCGCCGGCGCGGGCTCCCGCGCCACCGGCGTCGGGTTCCTGGACCACATGCTCGACCTGCTCGCCCGCCACGGGCGGCTCGACCTCGACGTGACCGTCACCGGCGACCTCCAGACCGGCGCCCATCACACGGTCGAGGACACGGGCATCGTGCTCGGCCAGGCGCTCGACCGCGCGCTCGGCGAGCGCCGCGGGATCGTCCGCTACGGCCACGCGGTGGTGCCGATGGACGAGGCACGGGCGGCCTGCGCGGTCGACGTCTCCGGGCGCCCGTACGCGGCGATCGAGGGCTTCGAGCGCCTGCCGGCGGGCGACATCGCGGGGTTCGAGCACGAGGTGGCGGAGGAGTTCTTCCGCGCCGTGGCGGCCGCCGCCCGGCTCACGCTGCACCTCGACCTCCAGGCCGGCACCAACGCGCACCACATGATCGAGGCGTGCTTCAAGGCCTTCGCCCGCGCCCTGCGCGCCGCCGTGGCGGTCGACCCGGCGGAGACCGGCGTCCCGTCCACCAAGGGAACGTTGACATGAGGTCCACGACCGGCTCGACAGCCGGCGTCTGCGCTGCCGCGCGCACGCGGAGCATGGCGTGATCGCGATCGCCGACTACGGGATGGGCAACCGCCGCAGCGTCGAGAAGGCGCTCGAGCACGTCGGCGCGCGGCCCGTGCTGACCGCCGACCACGCGGTCCTGCGGTCGGCCGGCGCGCTCGTGCTGCCCGGGGTGGGCGCGTTCCCGGAGGCGATGCGCCGGATCCGCGCGCTCGAGCTGGACGAGGTGATCCTCGAGCAGGCGGCGGCCGGCGTGCCGGTGCTCGGCCTGTGCCTCGGCATGCAACTCCTGTTCGAGTCCTCGACCGAGCACGAGGGCGCCACGGGCCTCGGGCTGCTGCCGGGCGAGGTGACGGCGCTGCGGGCGCCGCGGGTGCCGCACATCGGCTGGAACCTCGTCGCGTTCGAGCGCCCCGCCGCGCTGACCGAGGGGCTGGGCGAGGCCGCGGCCTTCTACCACGTGCACTCGTTCGCCTGCCGGCCGGCCGCGGCCGGCGACGTGGTGGGGCGCGGCGAGTACGGCGAGCGGTTCGTCTCGATCGTCGAGCGCGGCAACGTGATGGGCGTGCAGTTCCACCCGGAGAAGTCGTCGCACGACGGGCTCGCGCTGCTGCGCAACTTCGCGCGGGTGGGGGCGAGCGAAGCGGTGACGAGCCGCGAAGCGCGAGGCAGGGCGTGATCCTCTACCCGGCGATCGACGTGATGGACGGCAAGGCCGTCCGGCTCGTGGAGGGCCGGTTCGAGGACGCCACGACGTACCACGACGATCCGCTGGAGGCCGCGCAGTCGTGGGTCGACGCCGGCGCGCGCTACCTGCACGTGGTCGACCTCGACGGCGCTCGGGCCGGGGAGCCGCGGTCGATCGAGCACCTGCGGCGGATCGCGCAGGGCACCGGCGTGCCGGTGCAGTACGGGGGCGGCCTGCGGTCGATCGACGCCGTGCGGGACGCGCTGCGAGCGGGCGCCGAGCGGGTGATCGTCGGCACGGCGGCGTTCCGCGACGTCGACTTCCTGGACGAGATCCTGCGCGCGTTCGGCCCGCGGGTGGTGGTGTCGGTCGACGTGCGCGACGGGTTCATCTCCACCGCCGGCTGGACGCAGACGACGCAGATGCCGGCCGAGGACGCCATCGGGCGCCTGCACGACCGCGGCGTGGCCTCGTTCGTCTACACGAACGTGAACCGCGACGGCCGGCTCTCCGGCCCCGACCTGGAGGAGGTCGCGCGCGTGGCGGAGGCGGTGCGGGGGCGCTTCCTGTACTCGGGCGGGATCGGGGGCCGCGACGACCTGACGGCGCTCGCCGGCCTGCGGCAGGTCAACCTCGCCGGCGTGATCGTGGGCAAGGCGCTGTACGAGAAGCGCTTCACCCTGGCGGAAGGCCAGGCTGCCTTGGACGGCGGGTCGAAGGCCGTTCCCGGCGGCGATTGATCGTGCACTTCAAGCGCGTCATCCCGTGCATGGACGTCGACGCGGGGCGCGTGGTCAAGGGCACGCGCTTCATCGACATCCGGGACGCGGGCGACCCCGTGGAGCTGGCCGCCCACTACGACGCGGAGGGCGCGGACGAGCTGGTGTTCCTCGACATCACGGCGACGTCCGACAAGCGCGCGACCGTGGTGGAGCTCGCCCGCCGCGCCGCCGACGAGCTGTTCGTCCCGTTCACGATCGGCGGCGGCGTGCGCGAGGTGGCCGACGCGCAGGCGGTGCTCGACGCGGGGGCGGACAAGGTGTCGGTGAACTCGGCGGCGGTGGCGCGGCCCGAGCTGGTGGCCGAGCTGGCGGAGGTGCTCGGGGCGCAGTGCGTCGTGCTGGCGATCGACGCCAAGCGGCGCGAGGACGGCGGGTTCGAGGTGTACGTGGCCGGGGGGCGGACGGCGACGGGGCGCGACGCGGTGGCGTGGGCGCGCGAGGGCACCGAGCGGGGGGCGGGGGAGATCCTGCTCACGTCGATGGACCGCGACGGCACGCAGGACGGCTACGACCTGGGGCTCGTGCGCGCGATCTCCGACGCGGTGGACGTGCCGGTGATCGCGTCCGGGGGGGCGGGGGAGCCGGCACACCTGGTGGAAGGGCTCCGCGCCGGGGCCGACGCGGTGCTGTGCGCCTCGATCTTCCACTACGGGCGGTACACGATCCCGCAGGTCCGCTCGGCGCTCGCGGCCGCGGGCGTGCCGGTCAGGCCGTAGCCAGCCGGCGAGCGTGGGCGCGGCCGAGCTCGCGCAGCAGCTCCAGCATGGCGCGGGCGGCGGGCGCGCGCTGGTCGGCGGGAGCGGCGGCCTGGACGAAGCGCACGGGCGCACCCTCGGCGAGCGGCCGGACCGCGATGCCCTCGCGGTCGACGATCACGTTGAGGTCGTGCGCCAGCATCACTCCGGCGCCCGCGACGACGTAGACCTGGCCCTCGACGGGCTCGTCGCCGCGGCCGGCGAGCCGGATCCGCGGCCGCCGGCGTGCGGCCCGGCGGCGCTTCCTGGGCTCGAACGCGGCGACCGACGAGAAGCCCGTGAGTTGGATCATGTCGCCGTTCGAGACGACCGGTTGTAGGCCCCGCGGCCGCTCGTCCACACTCGCCTTCAGGGGCCGCATCTGGGCCACGTCGCCTTGTCCCACTGGTCCCGGCGCCCGACGCTTCCGGTCGAGCGCGCGGCCGGATCGTCACTGCCGCAGTAACGCCGGCAGGGCCGTTGCACGAGCACCTGACGGTCGCGTCGCTGCGCCGTCTGGGCCGCTTGTGTGGGTCGCACGGCGGGCGTAGGGTGTGGGGGTCAGCGAGCCAGGAGGTAGCGCTATGCCAGAGACATTCGCCACGTCGGTTCGCGAGGCGATGCATCAGGGGTGCGAGTGCATCGGCGAGAACCAGTCGGTGCTCGACGCGGCCAAGCGCATGGAGCAGCTCGACATCGGCGCAATGCCGATCTGCGGCCAGGACGACCGCCTCAAGGGCATGATCACCGACCGCGACATCGTCGTGAAGGTCCTCGCCCAGGAGAAGGACCCGGCGACCACGATGGCCGGCGAGCTCGCACAGGGCACTCTGGTCGCCGTCCGCGCGGACGCGCCGATCGAGACGGCCCTGAGCCTCATGCGCGAGCACAAGGTGAAGCGCCTGCCCGTGCTGGACGAGTACAAGCGGCTGTGTGGCATCGTCACCGAGGCGGACATGGCCACCCACATGCCGCAGGAGCGGACCGGCGAGCTGGTTGGCGCCATCGCCGCCGCGCAGCCGCAGCACTTCTAGCGCACCGAACCCGGCACAGCGGCCCCCGTGGCGCCCGGCCCGGGGGCTCGCGCCCTGGTCGAGCCGCCACCATCCACTCGGATGAAGCGTCTCTATCTCCTGCGCCACGCGAAGTCCAGCTGGAAGGAGCCCGGACTATCGGATCACGACCGCCCCCTCGCGGGCCGGGGGCGGCGCGCAGCGAACGCGATCGCTCGGCACCTGCGCGAGCAGGGCATCGAGCCGCAGCTCGTGCTGTGCTCGCCGGCGCGGCGCGCGCGAGAGACGCTCGAGCCGATCGAGCCGGCGCTGGGAAGACGCGCCGTGCGGGTCGAGCCGGAGCTGTACGGCGCGAGCGTGGGCGCGCTGCTGGAGCAGCTGCGCGCCGTTCGGGACGATCTCGAGTCCGTGATGCTCGTCGGCCACAACCCCGGCCTGCAGCAGCTCGCGCTCGCCCTCGCCCGTCCGGCGCCTGAGCTGGACGAGCTCGAGGCGAAGTATCCGACGGCGGCGCTTGTGACGCTGGCGTTCCCCGGTCCGAGCTGGCGGGACCTGGACCGCGACACGGCAGATCTCGTCGGATTCGTGCGGCCGCGGGATCTCCCGTAGATTCGCGCGTTCGCGTGCGCCCGCGACGGTATCGCCTGCACCCGTTCCTCGACCACCCGGCGCCGATTGCGATCGCGCACCGGGGTGGCGCTGAGGAAGCGCCCGCGAACACGCTCGAGGCGTTCGGCGCGGCCGTCTCGCTGGGGTATCGCTATTTCGAGACCGATGCGCACGTGACTCGAGACGGCGTCGTGGTCGCCTTCCACGATCCGCGCCTGGACGCCATCACCGACCGGACGGGCGCGATCGCCGACCTGGGCATCGCCGAGGTCGAGGCGGCGGACGCCGGCTACTTCTTCTCGCCCGACGGTGGGCGCAGCTCCCCCTTTCGCAGTCGCGGGGTCCGGGTTCCGCGCCTCGAGGAGCTGCTGCTCCGCTGGCCCGATGCGCGCGTCAACATCGATCCCAAGGTCGATGCGTGCGTCGAGCCGCTCGTTGCCGTCATCGACCGGCTCGGCGCCTGGGATCGCGTGGGCGTCGGCGCGTTCTCGGATCGCCGCCTTCGCCGCATCCGCGCGCTCAGCCGCGGCCGGGCTTGCACATCGATGGGACCACGCGCCGTGGCCGACGCTCGCATCGCGGCGCTTTGCGGCGGGATGCCGCGCCAGGGCGCGGACTGCGTGCAGGTCCCGCTCCGAAGAGGGCCGATCCCGATCGTCACCGCCCGCTTCGTCCGGGCCGCCCATCGCGCCGGCCTCCCGGTGCATGTCTGGACCGTCAACGACGCGCCGACGATGCACGACCTGCTCGACCTGGGCGTGGACGGCATCATGACCGACCGCCCTCGCCTGCTGCGCGACGTGCTCGCCACCCGGGGGATTCCCCTTGCACACTCGCGGCCGTAGCCAACGTCAGCTGATCGACAGCTGATCAACCAGGCGTTCATTCCCCCACGCTTTCGCGCCTTGACCGCTCCCCAGCGAGGAGTAGTGTCGCCGCCGAAGCGAAGGAGGCGGTTATGCCGCAGTTCAGCGAGAGCATCGACATCGAGCGCCCGCCCGAGGAGGTATGGCGCGCGATCTCCACGCCGGAGCGCTGGTTCGAGGGCTACCTCGAGACCCGCTCGCGCTCGGCGGAATACCCCGGGACCGGCGCCCGTGACGAGCATCTCTACCGCACGCGCAGAAACGAGGAGGTGGAGGCGCGGGTCACCCGCTCGGAGGCCCCGAGCGTGCTCGAGGAGGACCAGGAGGGGAAGACCTTCTCCCGCCACGTGCGCTACAGCCTCGACGCTTCCCCCACCGGGACCCTCCTCCGGGTGGATGACAACGTGAGCTTCAAGGGCCTCGGCAAGCTCGCCGCGCCGATTGCCACACGGGACATCCGGAAACGCTGGGAGACGTCGCTCCGGAAGCTGAAGGCCACAGCGGAGGGCGGACGGTAGGCGCGCTCGCTCGTTTGCGACCGCCCGCCTCGCGGCGAACTCGACCGCCGGCCCGTAGGAGCGTAAGGTTGCGGTCCCATCCCGCTCGAAGGAGGTGGTTCCCCGGTGGCTGTCGCATACGAGCCGGATCGGGAGACGCGAGGTGACGAACAGCAGGCGCTGGAGGAGATTCGCCGCTTGTTCGAGCGCTATCGCCAGACCGCTCGTCACGGCATCGTGACCGAGCGCTACGAGCCGGCCGACGCTCCGGCCGAAGAGTCAGACGAGGCTCCGGATCGAACTGACCGTTAGGTGGTCGCCAAACAGGGAGGTACACCCATGATCATCAGACGCCCCATGGCGGCCCCCCGCGGGCCTTCACTCTCGATGGCCGTTGCCGCGGCGGCCTGCGGCATCGCGCTCGGGCTGCTCCTCGGGTACTTCCTCGATCCCAAGGCCGGCCGTCGCCGCCGCCACAGCGCGCGGGATCGTGCGGTGTCCCGGATCCGCCGCGGCGAGCGCCGTGCCGTGGTGCGCGCCCGCCGCGCGGAGTCGCATGCGGTCGGGATCGCCCGGCGCACGGTCAACGCCGGCCGCCGTGACCGGGAGCCGATCGACGACGTGACGCTCACGCACAAGGTCGAGAGCGAGCTGTATCGCCGCGCGGGCGTGCCGAAGGGGTCGATCAGCATCAACGCCGAGGGTGGCGTCGTGTTCCTGCGCGGGATCATGGACCGGCAGGAGGACATCGAGCGCATGGAGGCCGCGACGCGAAAGATCGCGGGCGTGCGCGAGGTGGAGAACCTGGTCCACATGCCCGGCACGCCGGCGCCGGCGAGCCGGCCGAAGCTGGAACGAGAGCGGTCCGGCAAGCATCTCGATGGCTCACGTCGTCGCACTCGTCACGGATGGTGAGCTCGGCGCGACGTTCGCGCGCTCAGCCGAGACGGCCGGTCACGACCTCGACGTCTGCACGGGCGAGGCCGAGGCGTGGGACGCGTGCGAGGAGCGGACCGAGCTCCTCGTCGTCGACGTGAGCAGCGACTCGGTCGACAGCGCGACGCTCGTCGACTCCATGCGCGCCGGCGGCGAGCTCGACGGCGTTCGTACGCTCGCGCTCCATGCGGATGACGATCCCGACGCGAAGGCGCGCGCCGAGGAGGTCGGCTTCGACCTCGTGGTCCCGCGCTCGCGCATGGAGGCCGAGGGCGCCGAGCTGATCGCGCGGCTCCTCGGCGCGGCTTGACCGGTCCCGCTGCGCTGCGCGCCGAGCTCGAGCGGGCGCTGCGCGAGCGCCCGTTCGGCGTGCGGTGGTGGGACGGCGGCCTGCTGCCGGCGACGACGGATCACGGGCCGGTCTTCGACGTGCGCTCGGCGAAGGCCATCGGGCACCTCCTGCGCGCGCCGGGGCAGCTCGGCCTCGGGCGCGCCTACGTGACAGGCGCCCTGGACGTCGACGACATGGAGGCGGCGCTCGAGCTGGTCGACACCTGGAGGCCCTCGCCGCTGGACGCGCGCCAGCGTGCGCGGCTGGCCTGGGCGGCAACCCGCGCCGCGGGCCTGCGCGGCCTGCCCCGCCCCGTCGCCTCCGAGCTTCGTCCCCACGGCCGGCTCCACACCCGGGCCCGCGACCGCCGGGCCGTCACCTTCCACTACGACGTCTCCAACGAGTTCTTCGCGCTGTTCCTCGGCCCGTCGATGACGTACTCCTGCGCGGTGTTCGGCCGCGGGGCCGAGACCCTGGAGCAGGCGCAGCGCGCCAAGCACGAGCTGGTCTGCGCGAAGCTGGACGTCCGGCGCGGGCAGAGCCTGCTCGATGTCGGGTGCGGATGGGGCAGCTTCGCGATCCACGCGGCCGGCGAGCACGGCGTGCATGTCACCGGGATCACGCTCTCGCGGCCACAGGCGGCCCTCGCGACCCAACGAGCGCGAGAAGCCGGACTGGCCGACCGCGTGCACGTTCGCGTCGCCGACTGGCGCGAGCTGGAGGACGAGCCGTTCGACGCGATCGCCAGCATCGGCATGGTCGAGCACGTCGGCGCCCGGAACATCGACGCGTACGCGCGCCGGCTCGCCGAGCTGCTGCGCTCCGGCGGCCGCGCGCTCAACCAGGGCATCGCCCGCCTGAGCGCGAGTCATCCGGCAGCGTCCGGCCCGTTCACCCGGCATTTCATCTTCCCCGACGGCGAGACGCTGCACCTCTCACGCGTGCAGCTCGCGTTCGAGCGCGCCGGCCTGGTCACCGAGCACGTCGAGGGCTTCGCGGCCGACTACGCCGAGACCCTGCGTCACTGGGCGCGGCGCCTGGACGACCATCTCGACGAGGCCCGGACGATCGCCGGCCCGGAGCGAACCCGCGTCTGGCGCCTCTATCTACGCGCCGCTCGCCGCGGCTTCGAAACCGGCTACAGCTCGGTCTACCAGGTCCTGGCCCGCCGCCCCTGAGCCGCTCGGCCTCATCTGCGTCGCGCCGCCACGAGCGTGAGCGCGACGATCAACGGGTCTGCGCGAGATGCCGCTGCGCCACCCGCGCGCAGCGCCGGCCCTCCGCGATCGCCCAGACGACGAGCGACTGCCCGCGGCGTGCGTCACCGGCGGCGAACACCGCCGGCCGGGAGGTCGAGAACGCCGGAGCGTGGATGTTGCCGCGCGCATCGAGGCCGAGCCCGAGCTGCTCGATCGCGCCGCCGCGCTCCACGCCCGCGAAGCCGATCGCGATCAGCACGAGGTCGGCCGGAAGCTCGAACTCGGCGCCGGCGATCGGCGGATACCGGGGCGGGGGGCCGGCTCGCGCGCCCCGCACCCCGGCGACGCGGCCGTCGACGCCGATGAGCTCCGTGGCCGTGCGCTGCCAAAGGCGCTCACCGCCCTCGTCGAGCGCGTAGGTCGAGGCGAGCCGCTTCGGCGACTGCGGCCAGGGCACGATGTCGCGCGTCCGGACGCCCGCCGGCGGCTCGTAGGTGTCGATCACGGTCACGCTCCGCGCCCGCTCTCGGTGTGCGTTGCCGACGCAGTCCATGGCGGTGTCGCCGCCACCGATCACCACGACGTCCCTGCCGGCGGCGGTCACCCGCGCCCCCGCCGGACGCGCTGGGCGCCCCTCCCGCTCGGCGACCCACCGGTTGCACCCGTACAGGTAGTCCATCGCGAGGTGCACGCCCTCGAGGTCCCGTCCCGGCAGCGGCAGCTGCCGCGGCACGCGGGCGCCCGTGGCCACGACGATCGCGTCCACTTCGCGGCTCAGCTCCGCGGCATCGATCGTGCCGCCGACCTCCGCATCGCAGCAGACCTCCACGCCCTCCTCCACGAGGAGCTCCATCCGCCGGTCGATGACCCACTTCTCGAGCTTGAAGTCGGGGATGCCGAAGCGCATGAGGCCCCCAGGGGCCTCGTCGCGCTCGTAGATGACCACCCGGTGGCCGGCACGGTTCAGCTCGGCGGCGGCGGCCAGGCCGGCCGGCCCAGAGCCGATGACGGCAACCCGGCTTCCGGTCCGCGACGGCGGCGGCTGCGGTGTCACCCAGCCTTCGCGGAACGCCCGCTCGGCGATCGCCACCTCGACCTGCTTGATCGCGACCGCGTCGTCGTTGATCGCCAGCACGCACGCCGCCTCGCAGGGCGCCGGGCAGATCCGGCCGGTGAACTCCGGGAAGTTGTTCGTGGCGTGCAGCTGATCCATCGCGTCGTGCCAGCGGTCACCAGAGATGAGGTCGTTCCAGTCGGGGATCAGGTTGCCGAGCGGGCAGCCGTCGTGGCAGAAGGGCACGCCGCAGTCCATGCAGCGGGCGCCTTGGGCAGCCGCCGCGTGCGCCGGCAACACCGAGTAGACCTCGCCGTAATCGGCGATGCGAGTGCCCGGGTCGCGCTGCGGCGTCGGTCCGCGCGCGATCTCCAAGAATCCGCGCAACTGACCCATCGCGATCCCCGTCAAGTCAAGCAGGCCGCGGGCCGCGTGACCAGGGCACGCAGCTTGCGCGCCGCGGCCGCCTCCGGGAAGGCCGTCGGCCTGGGAGAGCAGTACGCGCACCAGCACGCCGAGCCGGCGACCGCGCCGTCACTCGCCTGCTTCAGCGCACCAAGACGGGTGCGAGCGGGGCGCCGGAGACCATCACCGCCGCCGACGTGGCGTTCACCGGGGCAAGCCGACGGTCTCGGGCTCCGCGCGCCCGGGCGTCCGGAGAGGGCGTAAGCTGTCGAGGCGCCCACACCCGGCCGTCGTGGAGCGCTCCCGCCCACACCCGCTCGTCGCCGCCGCACGCGAGGCCGGCGTGCGGGACGTGCGCGTGCTGGAGGCGGTGGCGGCGGTGCCGCGCGCCGCGTACGTGCCCGGGAGCTGGGCGGGCGACGCGGACCTCGACCGCCCGATCCCGATCGGCGGCAGGCAGGTGACCACGCAGCCGTCGCTGGTGGCGGCGATGGTCGAGGCGCTCGCGCTGCGGGGCGATGAGCGCGTTCTGGAGATCGGTGCCGGGCTGGGGTACCAGGCCGCGATACTCGCGCGGCTCGCGCGCGAGGTGTGGAGCCTCGAGCGTCGCGGGGAGCTCGCCGAGGCGGCGCGCGCCAACCTGGCCGCCGAATGCGTGGACAATGCCCATGTTGTGATGGGGGACGGCAGCGGGGGCCTTCCCGGCCACGCGCCGTACCAGGCGATCGTGGTCGCGGCCGCGCATCCGCGCGTCCCGCCGCCGCTGGCAGGACAGCTCTCCCGCGGCGGCCGCCTCGTGCAGCCGATGGGGCCCAGCGGGGCGGAGGACGTCACGCTGTTCCGGCGCGCCGCCGACGGCCGGCTCGTGCGCGAGCGCTCGATCGTCCGCGCCTACTTCGTCCCGCTGTACGGCCGGCATGGCTTCTCGGAGGAAGAGGATGCCCGGAGGCGCTGACGCGCCGCTCGTTCGCCTCGTCGTAGTCCGTGAAGTGGAACGCTCGACCATCAGGGCATCGCCTCCAGCGGCGTCGCCGGCTCGTGCCCGACGGTGCCCCGCGTGCGCCTCGCCACGCCGCTCGCGACCGCGGCGGTCGCGACGTCCTCGGCCACCGATTCGGCGACCCGGCGATTGAAGACGCTGGGGATGATGTAGTCGGCGTGCAGCTCGTCCGCGGGGATGACGCGCGCGATGGCGTGCGCGGCGGCGAGCTTCATCTCCTCGTTGATCGTCCGCGCGCGCACCTCGAGCGCGCCCTTGAAGACCCCCGGGAACGCCAGCACGTTGTTGATCTGGTTCGGATAGTCCGAGCGCCCGGTGGCCATGATCGCGACGTCGCCCGAGACGTCCTCCGGCTGGACCTCGGGCACGGGATTCGCCATCGCGAACACGATCGCGTCAGAGGCCATCCCGCGCACACCGGCGGCCGTCACCGCGCCCGGACCGGACAGGCCGATGAGGACGTCGGCGCCGGCCAGCACCTCGTCCGGCGTGCCGCGCAGCCCGTGCTTGTTCGTGTGCTCCGCGAGCGCCGCCCGCTCCGCGTCCAGGTCCTCCTCGCCGGCGTAGAGCGCGCCCCGGCGGTTGCAGACGATCACGTCGCCGACGCCCTGGGCGAGCATGATCTCGGTGCAGGCGACGCCCGCCGCGCCGGCGCCGACGACCACCACCTTGACGTCCTCGGGCCGCTTGCCGACGATGCGCAGGGCGTTGAGCAGCGCGGCGAGCACGACGATCGCCGTGCCGTGCTGGTCGTCGTGGAAGACGGGGATGTCGAGCTCCGCGCGCAGGCGCCGCTCGATCTCGAAGCAGCGCGGCGCGGAGATGTCCTCCAGATTGATGCCGCCGAACGTCGGCGCGGCCGCCTTGACGAATGCGACGATCTCGTCCACGTCCTTGGTGTCGACGCACAGCGGGAACGCATCGACGCCGGCGAACTCCTTGAACAGCATGGCCTTGCCCTCCATCACGGGCATCGCCGCGGCTGGGCCGATGTCACCGAGGCCGAGCACCGCGGTGCCGTCGGAGACCACGGCCACCGTGTTGCTCTTGATGGTCAGCGCCCAGGCCTTGGCGGGATCCTCGTGGATGGCCATCGAGACCCGTCCGACGCCGGGGGTGTAGGCCATCGAGAGGTCGTCGCGGGTCTTCAGCGGCAGCTTGGAATTGACCTCGATCTTGCCGCCCTTGTGCATGAGGAAGGTGCGGTCCGAGACGCTGTCGACGTGCACGCCCTCGAGGGCGCGCACCGCGCCCACGACCGCCTCGGCGTGCCCGGAGTCCACGCACGCGACCGTCACGTCGCGGACGGCTTGGTGCGGCTCGACGCGCACCAGGTCGATGGCACCGAGGATGGCGTCCGACTCGGCGATGGCGTGGGCGACGCCGGCGAACGCGCCGCCCTGCTGCGGGAGGTGCAGGCGCATGGTGAAGCTGTAGGAGGCCGAGGGCTGCAGGCGCGGTGGGGGTATCGGGTCGGACATCGGCGACTCCTTCGCTGGGGCGGCTCAGATCCTACGGAGCCGGACCCCCGCGAGGATCTCCAGCCGCGGGCGGCGCGTCGAACCGGACGTCGATCGTGCTCGTGCTTCGCTCGCTCGCGATCACGTGGCGGGTGGGGCGGCCGGCGAAGCGCTCCACGCGGTGGGGGAGATCGAGGTGCAGCCAGCGCGAGAGGTGCTGCGGTAGCGTCGCGACGATCACCTCATCGAAGCGCTCCGCGTCCCAGATGTCCTGGACGGCGACCAACGGATCGGCGTCGCCCACGACGCCCCGGGCAGTGATCCCGGCCGCGCCGAGACGGGTGAGCGCGGAGCTCAGGCGGCGGCGCGCCGACTGCTCGCCGCCGTGCGGGTCCACCACCTCCCAGGCGGCGGGTGCCAGCAGCGTGACATCGATCGGGCCCTGCAGCGATCGTTCGAGGAGGGCCGTGTGGACTTCCTCGGAATCGGCGGTGCGGTTCGCGACGACGAGTACGCGGGCCGGCGCGGACATCGCGGTCCTCCTTGGCGGTGAGGCAGCTCGGACGACCCTACCGTGCAGTCAGCGCCGAGCGTCGAACTACGCGCTTCGGGGCGCGGATCCGCCAAACTCGGCGCGCGCAGCTCGGATCTAGCGGCGCTTGGCCCGCGCACGCGTCTTGGGCTGGAACGCGGCGATCGAGGAGAAGCCCGTGAGGTAGATCGTGTCGCCGTTGGAGATCACCGGGTTGTATGCGCCGCGGCCGCTGGTCCACACCCGCTGGCCCGTCCTGGCACCGAGGGCGGTGGTGTTGCGCTCGCCCCAGTTCGAGTAGTAGACGATGTTTCCGACCACGGTGGGCGCGCCCGAGATCGCCCCGCCGTCGCGGTAGGTCCACCGGGTGCCCCCGGAGCGCGCGTCCAGCGCGTAGAAGGTGCCGTCGTAGCTGCCGAAGTACACGGTCGGCGCGCCGCCCGGGACATGGGCGACGGCGGGGGAGGAGTACACGTACGAGCCGGTGCTGCGCGACCACGCGAGCCTGCCGGTGGCGGACGAGAACGAGTACATGCGGCCGTTCGTGCTCCCGATGTAGACCCGCCCGAACGCCACCGCGGGGGTGGAGTAGAGGTTGCCGCCGGGCGCGCCGTTGCTCCACGCCAGCCTCCCGCTGCCCTTCCAGACGGCGTACGCGGTGCCGCCGTAGGCCCCGAAGTAGACCTTGCCGCCGTCGAGCGCCGGCCCGCCCTTCACGGCCCCCGAGGCGCGGAACTTCCACGCGACCTTCCCGCTGTGGTCGCGCATGGCGTAGACGCTGCCGTCCTCGGCGCCGAAGTAGATGTGCTTGCCGTCGTGCAGCGGGGAGGACTCCGTGCGGCTCGCCAGCGGCCTGGACCAGACCAGCTTGCCGGTCTTCGCCCGCAGCGCGGCGACGCGGCCGGCCTCCACGCCCCGCTCGCGCTCGAGGATCGTCACGTAGACGCGCTTGTCGCCGTACGCGGGCGAGGAGGCGGCCAGGTAGCCCATGTCGCGCTTCCAGACCACCTTGCCGGTCTTGCGGTTGAGCGCGACGACGACGCCGTCGTTCTTGGTCAGGAAGAGGCGGTCGCCGACGATGATGGGCGGGAACTCGAGCAGCACCTTGCCGTCCCAGTTCCAGCGGCGCTTGAACGGCGGGCGGACGCTGAAGTCGGTCGCCAGGTAGCGCCGGCGGTCCTTGGAGTAGCCGTAGTGCGCCCAGCGGAAGCCGGCCAGCGCGTTGCGCTTGCGCTTCTTCTTGCCCTTCCGCTCGGGCTGCGCGGTGGGGACAGGGGTCTGGGCGGGCTCGGCGCGGAACTCGATGTCGGGGTTGGAGACGTCGTCCTCGCGCGTGATGGCGTAGACGACTGCGGCGCCCGCGAGCGCCGCGACAACGACCCCGACGCCGATGACCATCCGCCGCCTGTACCAGCGTGGACGCTCCGACGACATCGGCTATGAGGGTACCCAGGCGCGATGATGGCTCCCGTGAGCCTCCTGGACCGCCTCGGCAGGCCGCCTCCTGTCGCCGCCCTGGACGGCGAGGACGCCGTGTACGTGGTCGGCGGGGCCGTGCGCGACCTGCTGCTGGGCCGCGAGCCGCGCGAGCTCGACTTCGTGGTCGAGGGGGACGCGGTGGCGGTCGCCCGCCGCGCGGCGCGGCGGCTGGGCGGCCGTGTGACGGTCCACGAGCGGTTCGGGACCGCGACCGTGATCGCCCCGTCGGCGGTGTTCGACCTCGCGGGGGCACGGCGGGAGCGCTACGAGCGCCCGGGGGCGCTGCCCGAGGTGGAGCTCGGCGCCTCGCTGTATGACGACCTCGCGCGGCGCGACTTCACGGTCAACGCGATCGCCCTGCATCTGGTCGACGGGGCGCTCGAAACCTGGCCGGGGGCGGAGGAGGACCTGCGGGCCAGGCGGCTGCGGGTGCTGCACGAGCGCTCGTTCCGCGACGACCCGACCCGCCTGCTGCGCCTGGCCCGCTACGCGGCCCGCCTGGGCTTCGAGCCCGACTCGGAGACCGACGCGCTGGCCGCCGCTGCGGTGGGGGCCGTCGACACGGTCACCGGCGCCCGGCTGGGCGCGGAGCTGCGCCTGCTGCTGCGCGAGCCGCAGCCCGATGCCCTCGTCGCCCTCGACCGGCACGGGCTCGGCGCCGCCGTCCTGCACCCGCGCTTCGCCGTCTCTCCCGCCTTCGTCACCGCCGCCATGGAGCTGTGCCCGCCGGACGCCGACGGCGGCCTGGCGGCGCTCGCCACCTGCCTGGCCGGCGTGTACGAGGGGCACGAGGTGTCGGCCGCCCTCGACCGGCTCGGCTTCGCGGCGCGCGAGCGCGGGATCGTCAAGGCCGCCGCCTCGTCGGCGAGCCACCTGGCCGAGGCTCTCGACGACGACCTCACCGACGTGGACCTGTGGCGCATGCTCCGGCGCAAGGCGCCCGAGACCGTCGCCGTGGCGGGCGCGCTCGGGCCCGCCGAGGAAGCGGCGCGGCGGTGGCTCGAGGACGTCCGCCACCGGTCGCTCGCCCTCACCGGCGACGACTTCGTGGCCGCCGGCCTCTCCGGCCCGCCGGTCGGCGACGCGCTGGAGGCGGCCACGGAGGCGATGCTCGAGGGC
>JBOGYU010000023.1:0-22349 GCA_050696935.1 Solirubrobacteraceae bacterium
GGCCCGACCCGACCCTGTCAGCGCGCGAGGTTCGGGTTGTACTGCTCGAAGGCGCCAACGGGGTTGTGAGCCCAGACCCACGCGTGAAGGTCGTAGTGGACCGGCATCCCTTCCGAGTGGCCTTCCATCGGTCCGTCGAACGGCACGCCGGCGAACGTCGGGCGGTCGCTGTCGGTGGCCGGGTCCTGGTCGGCGTCGGCCTTGAAGTACTCGATGGCCACCAGCCGCAGCCTGCCGTCGGACTTCGGGGCGTAGACGAGGATCTCCGGCTTGGTGATCTTGATCGAATCGTCGGCGGCGTACGCAGGGTTCAGGTAGTGGAAGCCCATCGCCCCGAGGCCGGGTTCCGTCTCGCATTCGCTCACGCGGACGTACCCGGCGGCCTCGGCCGCCTCCACGTCGTGGAACCGGGCCGTTGCTGACCGGGCCGTGGCGAGCGCACGGTCGACGGCCGGGTCGCCGCCGGAGCCAAGGGCGGCTCCGCCCCAGGTGGCGAGAGCGGCGAGACCGGCGATGGCGATGAGGAGGGATCGCTTCATGTTGTGAGGTCCGTTCGGTTTAGAGCTCGCCGAGCGTGGGCGGCGGGCCGGTGATCTCGCAGCCGTACGGGGCGAGCCTGCGAGCGAACTCCTCCGGCGAGGGCATCACGACGTCGACCGGCGGATCGTCGTCGGGCACGCCGATCTCGACGAAGAACTCCTCGAAGCCGGCGGGCGAGAACGTAACCAGCATGCGCGCCCGCTCCGATCGGACCAGGTAGGCGTGGCTCGTGCCGCGCGGGACGAACGCGTAGTCGCCGGCAGCGAGCTCGATGCGCTGATCACCGGCGACGACGGTGACCTCGCCATCGAGGATGTAGAAGGTCTCGTCTTCGTGGTGGTGGACATGCATCGGCGGCGCGGTGCCGCGCGGGTCGTCGACCTCGACCTGGGCGAAGCGCCCGCCGGTCTCGGCGCCGCTCGCCTTCACCAGGACGCGGCCGGTCTTCCACCAGACGGCGGCGACGCCGGTGCCGGCGCTCAGGCGATACGCGATCGGTTCGGCAATGGTTGCCATGGAGGCTCCTCTGGGTCTCGGAGGCTGCATTGTGCAGCTCCGGTCGCCACGCTATGAAGCCCCCGACGGCGCGTCTCCTACGAGTCCCCTAGGACTCCTTAGAAGCTCCTTACTTGGCCCCCGGGCCCCCGTGCGCGGCCCTCATGGGGCCGCTCGTCTCGACCTCCTCGAACTCCAGCGGGCGAGAGACGTAGAGCGCGAAGCGGCCGCGGCCGACGCGCTCGATCTCGATCCCGTGGTGGCCGCCGGCGAGGCGCTTGCGCAGGACGAGCAGCCGCGCCTCGAGGTTGTCGTTGCCGGGCGGAAGCCCGAGGCTCTCGTCGAGCCGCAGCTCCCGGTTGGTGAACGTGTCGCGCCCCTCGGCCGCGTGGATGTTCGCCAGCTTCCAGAGGATCCGTCCGGGCACGCCCTTCACCACATACTCGCCGTCCACGAAGACGCTGTCGTCGGCCTGGTAGTAGGTCAGGTGCAGCGGCGCGCCGCCCGGGGTGGCGATCACCTCCCGCGTAGGGGCCGCCGCCGGCTCCGGCTCATCGGCCTCGAGCGCCCGCAGCGCGGCCGCCAGGTAGCCGCCCAGCGTGCGCAGCAGGCGTTCCTGGTGCGGACCGAAGAGCCCGACGCGATCACTCTCCAGGTAAAGCACGCCGGCCACGGCGCCCTGCACGATCAGGGGCGCGGCGGCCACGCTCTGGGGTTCCTCGAGCGTGGGCAGCGGGATCTCCGGGCCCGCCGGCTCGCCGCCCACCTGCTCGGCCTGTGTTCGCACTGCCTGCTGCATCACGCGGCTGCGCGCGCGGTTCGGGACGCATACCACCTGGCGGCGCTGCGCGGCCACGCCGATCACGCCCGAGCCCAGCGCGACCTCCGCGCCCGCCGCGGGCCGCGGATAGCCGTTGGCCGCCACCGCGAAGAGCCGCTCGCCACCGTCGTCGCGCAGCAAGAGGATCGACTGCGCGAACCCGAACAGGTCCTCCAGCGCATAAAGCGCCGTCTGCGACGCCTCCCCGTAGTCAGTGCACAGCGACAGCCGGCGGGTGAACTCGTCGAGCCGGCCGAGCACATCGCGCTCCAACTGCCGCGCCGGCACCTCGGCGGCATTGCCGACCGGCGCGCAGCGCAGTACGTGGTGGACGTCGACACCGCGCAGCCGGAAGACCCCACCCATCCCGCTCTGCGAGGCGAGCGCCTCCAGATTCGCGGCCATCGCGTCGAAAGCGGCACCGCCCGTCTCGGTGTGCAGGTAGCACAGATCGAGCGCGTACTCGGCGACGGTGTCCGGGTCGACGACGCGCACCTGGCCGTACGGGTTGACGTCGAGGTTCGCCCGCGTTTTGTTGAAGAACTGGCGTGAAAGCGCCACACGCTCCGAGTCCACGTACTGGACGATCGACATGTACGTGATGTTGGGTGTGGCATCGGCCGAGCAGGTGGCGAACGACGAGGGGATCACCCCTCGAAAGCACGACATGATCGACTCGAGCGCGACCGGCTCCGTCACAGCCGTGAGCCCGCCCTCGGCCCGGGCGTCTGGTCGTAACGCTCGCGAATCGCCATCTCCACCGCCACGAGCGCACGCTCGCGCAGCCGCGGCCCAAGCGCCGGCGAGAGCCCGACCTGCGCCGCCTGCTCGATGAACCCCGCAAGGTGCTCCTCCACCCGCGCGAGCTGCTCGGGCGTCGGCTCGCGCGCCGCCAGCACCGGACCCTTGAGCTGGACCGTCCGATACGTCGACGGGAGGCTGAAGGTCGCCGCCACCACGCCACCGCGATCGAGGTTCGCACGCGTCCTCGACTGCGGCGGCGCACCCACGCAGAGGCTCAACGTCGCGCCGTCCGGCGCCAGCTCCGGCCCCCAGCCGCGCGCGATCTGCGGCCGTAGATCCGCATCGGCCGTGGCGACCACAACCGCCACGCCCTCTCGGAGGAGCGCCGCGAGGTCGAGGCCGACCATCGCGCTGCCACCGTCGCGTTGCACGCGTCAAACGTTAACCCCGCTCGAACGCCCCTGCTCGAAGGCCGGCTCTGCCGCGCCGCATCGGCGGTGCCGCCGCTCGAAGTCGCAGAGGCGAGCATCGCGCATCAGGTCGTTGGCGCGAGGCCCGTCGCTGCGCGCGATAGTGCGCGCAGTGCAGTTGCTGTTCGGCCATCGTAAGCGCGAAGCGCCGCATGTAGCTGTCGTCGTCGGTGCGCCCGCTCCTGCTCTGCACCCAGCGGAAGGCCGAGGCCTGTCCTCCGGTCTCTCAGAGCGTCATGCCGCTCTGCCCAAACCCCCTCTTGCAGATTCAAAAGACCGAAGGTCGTCGGTGGTCGCGTGGTGCCCCTCGAGCCAGTCGACATCTCCTCGCTGTGGGG
Source organism: Solirubrobacteraceae bacterium (assembly GCA_050696935.1). GTDB lineage: Bacteria > Actinomycetota > Thermoleophilia > Solirubrobacterales > Solirubrobacteraceae > DASSUW01. Next base: position 3,408 of record JBOGYU010000023.1, read on the forward strand.
CGAAGAACCGTGGTCGCGGAGAGGCAGCGGTTCTTGGGACCACGCGGTCTGTGGCTCAGGGCCCAGCTCACTGCCGCTCCCGCGCCACGACGAGCCCATCGGCCGTAGCGCCGCCCACACCCGCACTGGACGAGACGCGGTTGTCTGTGGTGCGCCGAGCTCGTGCTCGGTCTCTGCCAAGAGCGCGCGCGGACGCGTATCGCCCGAACATAGCGCTATTCTATGGCTACTATGATGACGGAGACCGCGACGATCAGGGTGAGCCGTGAGACGCGCGATCGGCTTGCCGAGCAGGCTCGCGAACGCGGAGTCTCCCTCTCCGCGATGCTCGCGCAGCTCGCCCGGCAGGCCGAGCGGGAGGCGGCATTTCGTGCGGAGCGTGAGGCGTCGCGAGTCGATGCCAGCGACGCCGCCGTGAGGGCCGAGGAGCGCGAGTGGGAGGCGGCCATCGGGGATGGCATCGGCTGAGCCGCGTCGGGGTGAGATCTGGCTCGTCTCGCTGGGTGCCGCGCGCAGGGGGGAGCCGGGCAAGAACCGTCCCGCGATCGTCGTCTCGGTCGACGAGATCTCGGCCGGCGTCGAGGACGAGCTCTTCGTGGTCGTGCCGGTGTCCAGCTCGCGTGCGGCGTCGCCGCTTCGACCCCCGCTCTCGCCCGCCGAGGGAATCGACCGGCAGAGCTCTGCCGTCTGTCGAGGCGTCAGGGCGGTGACTCGGACGCGGTTCCTGCGACGGATCGGCAAGGCTAAGCCCGAAACGCTCAGTGAGGTCGAACGCGCGCTAGCGATGATCCTCGGCCTGGAAGGCTCCCCCTCGACTCCACGACGACGGCACCGTCAGCACCGGGGCTGAGGGCTTCCGACCGTAACCCCCCGAGAGCCTTCGGTACCGGGCGAGGCTCGACAGCTCTTCACTGGCGCCGACACCGGACCCTTCCGCCGGTTCACCCGGGCGCGCGCGGTCCGCGGGTGGGAACACGGGTGGGAACAGACCGCGTCCCCGCGCGGCCTCCCGTGTCCTCTCATGTCACCTCGAGAAATGTCGGTATGCAGGCAATTCCGCCTAGGGTAAGGGCTGGAGGGCCGCTAGGGCGACCGACTACGGAACCGTAAGGTCAGAGGTTCGAATCCTCTCGGGCGCGCTGGCTGAGAAGGGCCTGCGTAGGTGAATGCGTCTGCGACCGCCTGGTCGTAGGCCGCTTGCATCACACCGCGCAGCCGCGCGTCGCCAATCCCGAACAGGACGCTGACGCTCTTGGGGGCGGAGACGGTCAGATCGAAGCCCGGCACTCGCTTGGCACCCGCCAGCCGGCTGAGCACAGCGCCGGTGCCGGGGTACTCGCCGGCGAGGACGCGACGGAGCGCGTAATCCGCGACCACCCCGCCAAGGCCAAGCACCTAACCGCGGAATGTCACAACCACGCCGCGGCAGTTGTCGCTCCGCCGCTGCCGCGCGTGCCCCTCAGGGGCGCGTGCGCACCTTGTCGTGAGGCTCCGCGGGGATTGAACGTGCGCGCCCGGCCGGGCTCGTCGTGTTCATCGGTGCCTCCTGCGCGGCGGCGGGGGCAGGTACGGCGACGCCGCCGCGGCGCGGTCGAGCTCGGAGCGGAACGCGTGGTGGCGCGGGAACCGCTCGCGAACCTCGACCACGAACGCGAAGCCGCTGTCCCGATCGCGCGCCAGGGCGATCGCTTCGCCGCAGGCCACGGCCAGCCGTGCCGCGCGCTCGTAGGCCCCGCGGTGCTTGGCGGTGACGATCGCGTTGACTCTCTCTTCGACCAGAGCCGCGGCGCAGCCGAGCCAGCGATCCCGCTCGCGCTGCGATGCCTGACCCGCGTCGATCGCGGCCCCGAGCAGGAAGGAGGGCAGCCGCTTCTCGGCGGGGATCCCGCGGTATCGCTCGTCGAGCGGCAGCTCCGCGGGCTCGTCGTCCCAGTCGCCGCCGCCGACCCATCCATCCCGGTCGATGTGCTCGAGTTCCTGCGCGAGCAGCGGCTCATCATGCTCCTCCGGCGCGTGGGGCGAACCAGCGGCGATCAGCAGCTCGGGCCGGATCTCGGGCCCCGTGGCGGCCACGAGAACGTAGGGAACGACGATCGGCCCCGGGTGGCCGCCACGGCTCCAGCCGAGCGGCTCCCCTGCCCTCGCCATCTCCAGCGCCTGCTCGACGCGACCGGCCAGCAGCAGCAGCTCGCAGAGCAGGCGATCGTTCGTGACGTTGCGCGCCTCGGCGCCGGTCCGCTCGGTCGCGAGCGCCCAATCAGCCTCGCTCGCGAGCACCTCGTCGGCGCGGCCGAGCGCGGTCGCGATGTCGATCAGCGCGATCAGCCGCCAGGTTGACGGGGCGGAGCGCCAGCGCTCGCGCCGGGCTTCGAGTGCGCCGTCATCGTCGCCCGTTGATGCCGTCAGGCGCGCGAGGCGCTCGGCGATCGCAGCGCGCGTCTCGCCGCGCGGCTCGAGCGTGCGCAGAGCCTCGCTGGCGGCGGCCACGGCGTCCCGGTTACGACCGGTGCGGATCAGGGCGTCGACCCAGTCACGGTGTGCGTCCGGATCGAGGGCGCCGCGCGAACGCGCAAGCTCGCCCAGTCCGTCGGCACCCCCATGCCACTCGGCAGCCTCGGAGAGGAGCCGCGCGAGCTCGCGCTCGCGCGGGGAGCCCTGCTGCAAGTCGTCCTCCATCGAGAGCAGATGCGCGATCCAGGTCGGCAGGAAGGCGTCGAGACGAGGCATCTGCGCCCGCCTCGCCTCGTCGATCGCGCCCAGGCTCGCGTCATCGCCGATGAACCGCAGGTCCTCGATCGCGTCCAGCAACGCCGGGGGACGCTCGGACGGCGCCGTCGTCTCGTAGATCGCGCGCAGGTAGCGCGTCTTCGCCTCGCAGACGTCCACCGAGACCATCTGCTGCGGTGAGTCGGGCCCACAGAACGCCTGCGCCTCGCCGTCGAGCTCGAACGCGCCCAGCAGGCGACCCAGGCCCTCGCGGGCGAGCTGCATGTCGCCATCCAGGAAGGCCGCGTTCGCGGCCGCGAAGAGATCGTCCATCTCGTCGGCCCACGACTCGTCGCCGAAGGCGCGCTCCTCGTAGATCTCCGGATCCCAGCCCCACCCCTCGACATAGCGGCCGGCGCGCAAGCGCTCCACGAATGCGTCGATCTCGCCGAGCAGCGGATCGGGATCGCCACCCTCGTCGAGCCCACCGCCGGCACCGCGATCGACCTCTGGCTCGGCGAAGATCGCGAGGAAGGGCTCTCGCTCGCGGGGAACCAGCTGCTCGGCGTGGGCGAGCAGCGCGGCCTTCACCTGTTCGGCGGTCAGCTCGCTGAGGCGTGCCTCCAGCGCCTCCAGGAACGAGGCGAGCCCCGAAGTCCGCGGGCGCATAGCTGCGCTCGGCATCGCGTCACTCAGACCTCGCCGCCCGAGGCCTGCCCGGACGGGCGGGATCGCGGTCCAGCAACACGAGCCCCCGGCGCGAGGGACGCGCCCTCGCCCACCCTGACCGTAGGTCGCTGCATCGTCAGCAAGCTAGCCCGACTCTCGGACGGAGCGAGCTACGCCAGATCGGGGAGGACTACGGGCACGACGGTATCCATCCGCACGGTTCGCTAGCTTGCGGGCCGTGCGCGTGCCCAAGGCGCTGCGGCCGAAGTTCGAGGAGATCTGCGCGTTCACCGATCGCTTCTGCGCCGAGCGCCTCGACGCAGAGTACGCCGAGCTCTGCAGGAAGCTCGTGGGGAGACTTGCGCGCAAGCGCCCGTCGCCGCTGGAGCGCGGCGACCCGCGGATCTGGGCCGCCGGGACGGGTCGCCGACGCGGACGTTCCCGCGCTCGCGGCGGTGGGGATCCCGCCGAGTCGCTCGCTGCCCTATCGGTCGAGTGCGGCGGGGAGCTCTACTTCGCCGTCGACTTCACGCCGGCCGGTTTCCCGATCGGCCTCCGTCCGGAGGAGCTGGACGCGGCGATGGGCGGTTCGGTATCCGATCCCCGCCAGTCTCCAGCGCCCCGGGGCGGGTGGTCTCGGGACCCCCTCTGAACGGTTCGGAGCGGCGCTTGGAGCTTCCCAAGCCGTCATCCGCGAACGCGTTGCGGAGAGCCGGATGCGGTGCCGCTATCGTCCCGCCGGTCGTGGATCCGCTTGCCGGGCTTCCTGCAGACGTGCGCGAGGCGCTCGCGGCTGCGCCCGACGACGAGCGGGCGCTGCTGGAGCTGCGGCTTGGGTGGACGGGGCTCGGCGAGGCTGAGGCGCGGATCGCGGCGCGGTTGCGTGTCTTCCTGCTTACCTGGGACCCGCTCGAGTGGGTGGGTGACCGCGGGCCGGGTTGGGCGACCACCAGCGGGGACGGCGACTTCTACGAGGCGGTGCTCTACCTGCCCCTGGCCGAGACGCTGCGCAGGGTGGAGGAGGGCGAAGCGACGAGCGCCGCCGTCCTGGGAGCGTTTGCCGGGTCGATTCTCGCCGTGGGCGCCCGCTACGAGCAGGCGCTCGTTGCCGGCATCTATCCGCAGCTCGCCCAGGTGGGCGAGGTTCCCAGCCTGCTGTCCGAGGTCGGATCGCTGTCGCGCTCTCCGGCCCGCGGGCTCGCGCTGGCGCACGGGAGCTGGGAGCCGATCGGGCTCGGGGCGATCCAGGATCTCGTACAGGAGGCGTTCGGACCGGTCGAGCTGGATCGCTCCCAGGTCCGCCTCGAGCCAGCGGGAGCGCCGGCTCCGGGCTGTCCCGCCTGTGCCGGACAGCGCTTCGGCTTCCCGGGGGAGCTCGAGGAGCAGCGGATCGCCATGTGCGCGCGCCACGCCGAGCGGGCGGCGGTGATCTCGCAGGAGCGGCTCGCACGCGCCCGAGAGAGCAACCCGGAGGGCTGGGAGGCGATCGCCCACGCCTCCTCGCTGGTCGCCGAGCCCACATTCGGCCTGCCGCTGGCGCTCCTGCGACGTCTGGACGAGGTGGCCGCACGGGACCCGCTCGCGCAGCCGCCGCCGGGGGCGTTGCGCGGCGACGCCGAGCTCGCGCTGTCGCTGGTCGAGCGCCTGCGGGGAAGACCGGACGACACGGCTGCGTTCCTGAGCTCCGAGCGGCTGGGTCCGGACTGGATGGTCGAGCTGCCGATGGCGCTGTCGGGTGCCGGGCTCGTCGACGAGGCGGTCGCAGTCGGCGACGCGCTCGCGGAGCTCGACGCGGAGAGCAGCCCGATGTACGCCAGTGACGTTGCGGTCATCCTCGCGGAGGCGGGGCACGCGGAGGAGGCTCTGCGGCGGGTCGAGGTGAACGTGCGCCGCTTCCCCGACGATGCCTGGACCCGGATCCACGCCGGCGATGTCCACGTCGCGTTGTCCGACCGGGAGCGAGCCGAGGCGGCCTTCCGCGAGGCGCTGGCGATCGCGCAAGCTCACGGGGACGCCTACGATGTCGCCGGGGCCGAGGAGCGGCTTGGCGAGCTGTTCGCCGGCATCCCCGGACGCGAGCGGGAAGCGCGCGCCGCCGCGCGGGAGGCGGGACGGGCAGAGCGCGCCGCCCGCAGCGGGTCACGACTCGCTCCGAAAGTCGGGCGCAACGAGCCATGCCCGTGCGGCAGCGGGCGCAAGTACAAGCGCTGCTGCGGGGGCTGAGGCGTGACCGCCCGATGACCCTGGACCCGTCCACGACCGGGACGCCCGCCGGACGCTACCCGTTCTTCACCCCCACGCTCAGCGCCGGGCCGCAGGAGGTCGCTGCCGGCATCGAGGTGCCGCTCCGCCTCGAGCACCGCCACCCCTGGAGCCCGGAGGAGGAGTACTGGGGCGAGCCGGACGAGCCGCTCGAGCCCGCTTTCCGGGAGATCATCGCCGCCGGGCCACGCGATGCCTGGGAGCTGGAGCAGGTCGTGCCGGGTCGCGACTGGGAAACCTCTCACGACCCGATCCTCGAGGCGGTCGAGTTGGCTGCGCGCGCCGAGCGTGAGCGGGCACGTTCTCTGCTCGAGAGCCTGCTCGCCGCGGACCTCCGCTGCCTGGACGCCCACGCGCATCTCGGATCGCTCGCCTACGACTACTCGGCCGCGCTGGCGATGGCGCACTTCGAGACAGGTGTGGCGATCGGCGAGCGCAGCCTGCCGGCGGGGTTCGGCGGGGTGCTGCCCTGGGGCTGGATTGACAACCGGCCCCTCCTGCGCTGCCTGCACGGCTACGGGCTCTGCCTGTGGCGGCTGCAGCGCCTCGCCGAAGCGGCCGCGGTCTTCGAGGCCCTGCTGTGGCTGAACCCGACGGACAACCAGGGGGCCCGGGGACTGGTCGAGCCCGCTCGCGCCGGGTACGCTGGGAGCCGCCAGGCCGCGACGGCAGCCACGACTGGATCGTGCGGGGCGCGGGCCGCCGGGCGCTGCTCGACCGGGCCGCTGCGAGTCTCGATGCACCCTCGCGCACGCCTCCCCGGGATGCGATCGAGACAGGGTTCGAGCCGCTGCTCTGGCTGCTCGATCGAGGGTGGGACGGCCTGCCTCTGACGCAGACGGGCGCGCTCGGCCAACGGATTGTGCGCGAGGCCGCGGCCCGCTTTCCGGGCTGGTGGAACTCGGAGCTGTTCGGCGCCCCCAATCGAGAGGCGGAACTGGCGCTGCTCGAGGCGCTGCACGCACTTACTCGGCGTGCTCGGTTGCTGCGCCGGCGAGGCCGGCGCCTGCTGCTCACCGCTCGGGGGCGGTCCGCGCTGCGGGAGCCGGGGGCGTTGCTCGAGGCGGTTGCGCCCCACATCATCGGCGGCGATATCTTCGAGCGGGAGGTTGCCGAGCTCGCGAGCGCGGTTCTCCTCGTGGAGCGCCAGCTCGAGCGTGACGCGCTGGCCGCGACCGTCCACGCCGCCGTGGCCGGTAGCTGGCGCACCGCGGATGGCCCGGTCACCGAACGCCATGTGGCGGCAGCGCTGGCGCCGTTCCTGCACGCGGCGATCGGGCTGGGCGCGCTCTCCAACCGACCCGACTCGCGGCGCCTGGCGCTCGGGGATGTCGGGGCGGAGCTGCTGGCGCGAGCCCTGCGGCGCACGGCGACGGCCACCGGCTGATCGCGTCGGAGCGCTGCTCTGCGCGCTCCCGACGCCGACCGCGGGTCCGGGTGAGGACCAGCTACCGGGCCCCTCGCCGAGATCCGCCCCGCTCACGCTCGCAAGCGCGACCCGATCGCAGCCTCGGCCGGATCCACGGCTCATGATCGGAGGTCGCGGGGTCGATCTCGCGCGGCCGACGGTCTCGCTCAGCACATGCTTCAAGACGCTCCAGAACTCGTTCAGGGCACCGCGGTCAGACGGCTATGACCAGAGCGCGCGAATCGGTAGGGCGATGATCCGTTCGGCGAGCTCGAACGCCGTGGGTCCCGTGTGAAGGACGACCCCGCGAGCAAAGCGGTCGCCCAAGCGGTCCCGCATCCAGATCAGATGACGGGCCGCATCGCGATCGGGCGCGGCATCCGCCTTGACCTCGAAGGCAAGCACTGCGCGCCCACCAAGCTCGGCGACGATGTCGACCTCGTAGCGTCCGTGCTCCTCACGCAGGTGATAGAGGCGCGGCCGTGTTTCGCAGACGACGAGCTCGCCGCGGAGTTGGGCGACGACGAAGGTGTCGAGCAGGCGGCCGAGGAGGTTCGCGTCGCGAAGCACGGCGCGCGCATCCAGCCGCAGAACGGACGCGGCGAGCGCGGGGTCGACGAGGTAGCGCTTGGCGCCGAGCGACAGCCGGCGAAGGCGGTTCGAGGTCCACGCCGGCAGCGCCTCGACGATGAACAGGTTGGTGAGGAGCCGTTCGTAGGCCGCGGCCGTTTTTCGGTTGATGCCCGCGGCTTGCAGCAGCGTCGCGTCTGAAACGATCCCCGCCGAGTTCAGCGCGTAGGCCTCGAAGTAGCGCCGCAGGCGTGCCGGGTCACGACGCGGCTCGAGGTCGATCGCGTCACGGGTCAAGAGCTGATCGGCATAACCGTCGAGCCATCCCATCCTGGCCCGTGACGTCATGTGGAGGGCGGGCTCCGGGAACCCGCTCGTCAGCGCCAGATCGACGTACCCGCGCAGGTCTGGTGCGTCGCCGGAACGCCCCAGCTGTTCGCCTTCTGCGAGCCGGTCCAGGAATGGTCGCGCGTCGGCGTCGCCCCGCCGCTCGCGAACGGTCATCCCGTACATCGCCACCCGAACCAGACGACCGGTCCCGGGCCAGGTGGCTGCGTCGAGGTCGGCTCGCACGGAGCCGGCGAGCACGAACCTGCCGGGGTGAGGGTCGCGGTCGACCGCCCGCTTGATCGCTCCCAGGACGGCGGGTACCTCCTGCCACTCGTCGAGCAGGATCGGCTCATCGTGCTCCCGGAGAGCGACGTCGGGATCGGCGCGGAAGACGGCGGCCTCGGCTGGCCGATCAAGCCGTACCACCGTCGCGGCGTGGCGCGCGGCAGTGGTGGTCTTGCCCGCGGCCCGCGGCCCAGTCACCATCACTGCCGGCAGGTCGGCGAGCAGCTCTTCGAGCAGCCTGTCGACCAGCCGAGGTCTGTACGTGGCGTTCAAGGAAGAAGAGGGTACCTGTTTTCGACGACCTTGGATACTGATTGTCGCCAGCGCTGGATACCGATTATCGCCGAAACTCGCTACTCACTTTCGCCACCATCGGCCTGGTCGAGTGGCGTCGGCCGCAGGAGTCATAGGGGGCGCAAAGCGCGCTCGGGAGGGGCGAGATTGGGCTCTCGCGCGGTCTCGTCGTCGCGCTCACGATGCACCGCGTAGATATCAGGGCGGTTTGGCTAGGCTTGGCCAAGCTTGCTAGCCTCGGGGCATGCGCGTCAACGTCGGCCAAGCGAAGACCGATCTCTCAAAGCTCCTCGCGCGCGTGGAGGCCGGTGAGGACGTGGAGATCGCGCGCGACGGCGTCCCGGTCGCCCGCCTCGTTCGGGTCGAGCCCGCGACGCCGGGTTCGCGGTTCCTCGCGGCGCACGGCAGCCTGGCGGGGTCGATCACGATCGGCGAGGACTTCGAGCTCTCCGACGAAGAGATCGACGCCATGCTCGATGGTTTCGAGTGAGGCTGCTGCTCGATACGCATGTCGTGCTCTGGCAGCTCTCGGGCGCGCATTCGCTCGGCGCGCGCGCGCGGGAGACGATCGCGTCGGCCGCCGAGCTTGCGTTCAGCGTCGTCTCGTTCGCGGAGATCGGGGTGATGGCGGCGATCGGCAAGCTCGCGGTACCAGACGACCTGCACGCGCACATCGTCGGCACCGGTCTGCGCCTCCTTGGGCTGTCCGCCGACCACGGCCTCGCCGTCGCGAGCCTTCCGCTGCATCACCGCGACCCGTTCGACCGGCTGCTCGTCGCCCAGGCGCGGCACGAGGGATTCACGCTGATGAGCGCTGACAGGCGGCTCCACGCATACGATGTCGCGGTGCTCGACCCGCTTGCGTGAACAGGTTGCAGGCTGCGAGCGGGCTGAGGCGCTCGCCGTTCTGCAGCGGGGCGCATGGCTTGACGCCGGGGTCTTTGAGGAGTACGACGAGGGGGTGTCCGTCATGCCGCCGACGTGCCCGACCTGCGGCCAGCCGGCCAGTCAGTCGCTGGCCGGTCCGGAGCACGAGTGGGAATGCCGCAACGAGGCCTGCCCCGAGTTCGGCCAAGCGCTCGACGCGCACGAGCCGGCGCCGAAGCTCGCCGAGCCCGCAAGCCAGCCCGGGGACACGTGAGGGCGGACGGGATGGACGACTCGGGGCCCCGCAACGTCCTGATCGTCGCCAACCGCACTGCCGCCACCCCGGCGCTGCTCGCGCAGGTCCGCAGTCGCGCCTCGGAGGGCGCCTGCCGGTTCACGTTGCTCGTGCCGCGGCCGTTCTGGGATGCCGACACGGAGGAGTCGGCCATCACGCTCGAGCTCGCGATCCCGTTGCTGGAGGACGCGGCCGGTGGGCGCGTGGAGGGACTCGTCGGCGCCGAGGACCCGTTGGCGGCCATCTCCGCGGCGCTGGAGGCCCATCCGTACGACGAGATCATCATCTCGACGCTCCCCGCGCGGGTCTCCCGCTGGCTGCACATCGACCTGCCCGCCCGCGTGCGGCGACTCGGTCTGCCCGTCACGGTCGTCACCGCGAGGAAGGCAGACCGGCCTCTCACGCGCACCCACTGAGCCTCTCCCGGACGGGCAGCGCCGTCGCGGCGCGCTCGGCCGTTTGATCACCGCGCGCAAGAGGCGTAGCGTGGGCCCATGGCCGAGCCCGGCTCGCCGGCCGAGGTGCTCATCGTTGGCGGCGGCGTCGCCGCCCGGGAGACGCTCATGGCGCTCCGCGACCTGGCCGGCGACCGTGTTCTGGAGACGGACGACGCGGCGCCGGTAGGGGGCTGAGAGAGCGAGGGGACGTGGCGACGACGAGGGTCAAGGAGGCCGACGGCGCACTGATCGAGTCGGTCGTCGCGCGCGTCCGCGAGCGGCTCGGCCACGACGAGGCGCCGCAGGCCGAGGAGTTCGTCCGGCAGTACTACCGCCGCGTGCCGGGCGAGGATCTCGCCGAGCTGGACCCGCTCGACGTCTACGGCGCCGCGCTCGCCCACTGGAGCCTTGCGCGCCAGCGCGATCGCGGCTCCGCGAAGGTGCGCGTCTACAACCCGGAGTTCGAGCAGCACGGGTGGCAGTCCGCCCACACGGTCGTGGAGCTCGTGACCGACGACATGCCGTTCCTGGTCGACTCGACGACGATGGCGCTCAGCGGCGAGGGCGCGGGCATCCACCTGCTCATCCATCCCGTGATGCGCGTCCGGCGGGATCCCGCCGGGGAGCTCACGACGATCCTCGCACCGGAGGCTCCCTCCGAGGAGGGCACGCCGGCGGAGTCGTTCATCCACGTCGAGATCGATCGCCACAGCGGAGCGGCCGAGCTGGAGCGGCTGCGCGAGCGGCTGCTCGACGTCCTGCGCCAGGTGTCGGCGGCCGTCGACGACTGGCCGGCGATGCGCGGGCGCGCCGTCGAGCTGATCGGCGAGCTGCGCGACCCGCCGGCGTCGCTGGACCGTGACGAGTGCGAGGAGGCCGCCGCGCTGCTGGCCTGGATGGACGACCACCACTTCACGTTCCTCGGCTTCCGCGAGTACGACCTCGTGAAACAGGATGGCGAGGATCGCCTGCGTCCCGTCGCCGGATCCGGGCTCGGGATCCTGCGCGAGCCGCCCGCCGCCACGCGTCCGAGTGGGTCGACGCTGACGGCGCGCGCCCGTGCGCTCGCGCACGAGCCGCATCCGCTCGTCCTCACGAAGGCCAACAGCCGATCGACCGTCCACCGGCCCGCCTACCTGGACTACGTCGGCGTCAGGCGCTTCGGGCCGGACGGGGATGTCGACGGCGAGCGCCGCTTCCTCGGGCTGTACACGACGGCGGCGTACCGTGCGATCGCCGGCGAGATCCCGGTGGTGCGGCGCAAGGTCGAAGCCGTCCTCGCCCGCGCTGCATTCCCACCGGCCAGCCATGCCGAGAAGGCGCTGGTGGAGATCCTCGACACGTACCCGCGCGACGAGCTCTTCCAGATCCCCGAGGACGAGCTGTTCGCGCACGCCATGGGCATCCTCGCCCTCGGGGAGCGCCAGCGCGTGCGGCTGTTCGTCCGTCGCGACGTCTACGAGCGGTTCGTCTCCTGCCTCGTGTTCCTCCCCCGCGACCGCTTCCACACGCGCAACCGCGAGCGCATCCAGCAGATCCTGGCCGAGGCGTTCGATGCCAAGAGCGTCGACTTCGAGCTGCGCCTGTCCGAATCCGTGCTCGTGCGGATCCACTTCACGGTCCGGCTCCGGCCGGGCGAGCTGCCCGCCTACGACGCGGCCGAGATCGAGGCGCGGATCGTGGAGGCCACAGGCTCGTGGGCCGACGACCTGCGGGAGGCGCTCCTCGAGGAGGCCGGCGAGGAGCAGGGGACGGCGCTGTACCGCCGCTACGGCGACGCCTTCCCGGTCGGGTATCGGGAGGACTGGCTCGCCCGCTCGGCGGTGGCGGACATCCGGCGGATCGCGCGGGTTGCGGACGGCGAGCAGCTCGCGGTCAGCCTCTACCACCCGCTCGAGGCTCCCGCGGGCTCCCTGCGCTGCAAGGTCTACCGCCGGGGCGAGCCGGTGACGCTCTCCGAGGTCCTGCCGATGTTCGAGAGCATGGGCCTGCGGGTGCGCGACGAGCGGCCCTACGAGGTGAGTCCCGGCGACGGCCCGCCGACCTGGATCTATGACTTCGGGGTCGAGTACACCGCGGACGGTGAGCTCGACGTCGACGAGGTGCGAGAGCGCTTCCAGGAGGCGTTCGTTGGCGTGTGGCGCGGCGAGGTCGAGAACGACGGCTTCAACGGCCTCGTGCTGCGGGCGGGGCTGGACTGGCGCGACGTCACGGTGCTGCGGGCGGTCGCGCGGTTCCTGCGGCAGGCGCGCATCGCCTTCAGCCAGCGCTACATGGAGCAGGCGCTGAGCGCCCATCCGCGCGTGGCGGCCGCGCTCGTGGAGCTGTTTCGCGTGCGCTTCGATCCGGCCCGCGATCGCGCCCCGGAGACGGCGGACGCCGTCGCGCGCGAGATCGAGGAGGCGATCGACGCCGTCGAGAGCCTCGACGAGGACCGGATCCTGCGCAGCTTCCTCGCCGTCGTGCGCGCGGTGCTGCGAACCAACCACTTCCAGCCGGACGCCGGCGCGCGGAAGCCCTATCTCTCGTTCAAGCTGGATCCCGCGCGGATCCCGCTGCTCCCCGCTCCACGGCCGCGCTTCGAGATCTTCGTCTACTCGCCCCGTGTGGAGGGCGTGCACCTGCGCGGCGGCGCCGTCGCCCGCGGGGGCCTGAGGTGGTCGGATCGCCGCGAGGACTTCCGGACCGAGATCCTCGGCCTGATGAAGGCGCAGATGGTCAAGAACGCGCTGATCGTGCCCGTCGGCGCGAAGGGCGGCTTCGTGGTCAAGCGTCCGCCGGCCGACCGCGAGAGGCTCGCCGAGGAGGTGGTGGCCTGCTACCGCGCGTTCATCAGCGGCCTGCTCGACCTGACCGACACCGTCCGCGACGGAGAGGTGATACCGCCGCCCGATGTCGTCCGCCACGATGGCGACGACCCGTACCTCGTGGTGGCCGCCGACAAGGGCACGGCGACGTTCTCGGATGTCGCGAACGGGATCGCGCAGGAGTACGGCTTCTGGCTCGGCGACGCGTTCGCCTCGGGCGGCTCGGTCGGCTATGACCACAAGGCGATGGGCATCACGGCGCGCAGCGCCTGGGAGTCGGTCAAGCGGCACTTCCGCGAGCTGGACACCGACATCCAGGCCAGCGACTTCACGGTGGTGGGAATCGGCGACATGTCCGGCGACGTGTTCGGCAACGGCATGCTGCTGTCTCCGCACATCAAGCTCATCGGCGCGTTCGACCATCGTCACGTGTTCCTGGACCCGGAGCCGGATCCGGCAGCCGGCCACGCCGAGCGCCGCCGGCTGTTCGAGCTGCCGCGATCCTCATGGGCGGACTACGACCGCTCGCTGATCTCCGAGGGCGGCGGCGTGTGGCCACGCACCGCCAAGTCGATCACCGTCTCGGAGGCCGCGCAGCGGGCGCTCGGCATCGAGAGCGACCGGCTCACGCCGGCGGAGCTCATCCGCGCGCTCCTGCGCGCCCCGGTCGACCTGCTCTGGAACGGCGGGATCGGGACGTACGTCAAGGCGACGGCGGAGAACAACGCCGACGTCGGCGACAAGGCCAACGACGCGGTCAGAGTCGACGCCGGGCAGCTCCGCTGCCGCGTGGTGGGAGAGGGCGGGAACCTCGGCTTCACGCAGCGCGGACGCGTTGAGTACGCGCTCGGCGGCGGCCGCGTCAACACGGATGCCATCGACAACGCCGGCGGCGTCAACTGCTCCGACCACGAGGTCAACATCAAGATCCTGCTCGACGCGGTGGTCGCCGACGGCGACCTGACCGGCAAGCAGCGCAACCGGCTGCTCGCCGACATGACCGACGCGGTCGCCGAGCGGGTGCTCCGCGGCAGCTACCTCCAGACCCAGGCGCTCAGCCTCGCGCTGGCCCAGGCGCCGGCGATGGTGGACGTCCACGACCGCATGATGCGCGGCCTGGAGCAGGCCGGCCGGCTCGACCGGGACCTGGAGGCGCTTCCGGACGGCGAGGCGGTCGCCGAGCGGCGCGCCGCCCGCGCCGGCCTGACCCAGCCCGAGCTCGCGGTGCTCCTCGCCTACAGCAAGATCACCCTCTACGCGGCGCTGCTCGATTCCGACCTGCCGGAGGATCCCGCCCTGACGGCAGAGCTGGCCGGCTACTTCCCCGCGCCGCTCCCAGAGCGCTTCGCCGACCGGCTGCCGCGGCACCGGCTCCGACGCGAGATCGTCGCCACGCGGGTCACGAACGGCATCGTCGACCGCGCGGGCATCACCTTCGTGTTCCGTCTGCAGGAGGACACGGGCGCCGGCCCCGCCGATATCGCGCGGGCGTACGCCATCGCCCGTGACGTCTTCGACATGCGCGGCTTCTGGGCCGACGTCGAGGCGCGCGAGCACGAGGTCGCCGCGAGCACGCAGATCGCCATGCTCCTCGAGGCCCGCCGCCTCGTCGAGCGCGCCACCCGCTGGCTCCTGCGCAGCAGGCCGCGCCCACTGGACATCGGCGCCGAGATCGATCGCTTCGCCGAAGGGGCCGCCGCCGTCGCGCAGGCGCTGCCGGACGTCCTCGTGCCAGCCGAGCGCGAGGCATTCGACGCGCGCGCCGGGTCGCTCGTCGAGGACGGCGTGCCGGCCGAGCTGGCCGGCCGGGTCGCGAGCCTGAGCGACCTCTTCGCCGCCCTCGACATCGTCGGCGTGGCGAACGCCACCGGAGGCTCGATCGGCGAGGTCGCGGCCCTGCACTTCCTCATCGGCGGCCGGCTGAACCTGCACTGGCTGCGCGACCGCATCGCCACGCTGCCGCGCGAGAACCGCTGGCAGGCGATGGCCCGCGCCGCGCTGCGCGACGATCTGTTCAGCCTCCACGCCGAGCTCACGGCCGACGTCCTGCGCGGCGGCGCCGGAGAGCCCGCGGACGCGGAGGCGCGCCTGGACGCCTGGATCGCGCGCAACCGGCCGCTGGTCGAGCGCTGCCTCGACATCCTCAGCGACATCCGCACCGGGGGTACGTACGACCTCACGACGCTGCCGGTGGCGCTGCGCGAGCTCCGCAACCTCCTCCAGGCCGCCGCCGCCGCGGTCGCGGTCGCGGACTGAGGTCGAAAGAGTACGCTCACCAGGCTGCATCGTGCCTAACTACCGGAAAGAAGTGTGCCGTGGCCGAGTTCGAGAGACCGTCCGGGGCGACCGGCCCATCGCACGACGCCTCTGAGCGCACCGCGACACCCGTCCCCGAGAGCGGGCCGACGATCAGTGCGAGGCTCAAGGACGGCCCTCTGGCAGGCAGCAGCATCGAGGCCGGGGTGGTCGAAGGTCGCCCGCCGAAGACGATCGACGTACCTGCGGACGACGGGAGCACGTGCCGCTACTGCCTCGCGGGCTGGGTCCAGAGCGGTCGATCGGCGGATTACACGTTCCTGTACCGCGTTTAGTTTTAGTGCCGCCGGTCGAGTCTGGGCGCCCGCATTGTGGCCCGCGGGCCGTGGCGAAATCCGAATCGGGGCAGGACCCTCAGCAGGGATGACTCGACTCGAGCGCAACGTGAACATCGCCGCCGTCCTGCTGCCGTTCCTCGTCGTGGCGGTCGCGGTCCCCCTGCTGTGGGGAGACCTGGTCGGCCCCTCCGACCTGATCGTGTTCGCCGTGATGTACGTCCTGTGCGGGCTCGGCGTGACCGTCGGCTTCCATCGGATGCTCACCCATCGCGCGTTCGCGACGCATCGGGTGACCCGCTACGTGTTCGCGGTCCTCGGCTCGATGGCGATCCAGGGGCCGGTGATCGAATGGGTCGCGGACCATCGCAAGCACCATGCGCACACCGACAAGGAGGGCGATCCGCATTCGCCCCACGTCGGTCACGGCGCGGGAGTCCGCGGCGCTCTGCGGGGCCTGTGGCACGCACACGTCGGGTGGCTGTGGCGGACCAACGGGCAGGCGCGCGCCTACAAGTACGCGCGCGAGCTGGTGGAGGATCGCGGCATGAAGCGCATCAACCGCGCGTTCCCGCAGCTCATCCTGCTCAGCCTCGGGCTGCCGTTCGCCATGGGCCTGGCGATCACCGGAACCCTGCGAGGTGGGCTCACCGGGCTGCTGTGGGGCGGCTTCGTCCGGATCTTCGTCCAGCACCACGTCACGTGGTCGGTCAACTCGATCTGCCATTTCTTCGGGACGCGCCGGTTCGCCGTCGAGGACCAGTCGACCAACGTGTTCTGGCTCGCGCTGCCGTCGTTCGGCGAGTCCTGGCATCACAATCACCACGCGTTCCCGCGCTCGGCCGCCCATGGCCTGCGCTGGTGGGAGGTCGACCTCTCAGCGGTGACCATCCGGCTCATGCGCCGCCTCGGGCTCGCCTGGGACGTCGTGCTGATCACGCCCGCCCGTCAGGAGCAGAGGCTCGCCTAGGGCCGGACCATCCCGGAGCGCCCGTCGCCCGCGGCGAGCTGGTCGACCGTACGCTCGATCCCGCGCCCGACCGCCTCGATGAGGCACGGGCGCAGCGCGGCGGCGGGGACGATGCGGTCGACCGAGCCGACCTGGACGGCGCGCTCGACGCTGTGGATCCGGTCGAACTCGGTCGCCAGCTCGCCGAGCTTCTGCGCGCGCACGTCGGCCCACAGGGCGTCGCGCTCACCGCGCAGCCGTTGACGCTCGGCGCCGTCCGCCGCGCCGATCCGCTCGTCGAGCGTCACGATCCGGCGGTCCTGGCCGGTGCGCAGGTCGACCTCGCGCGCGAACACCACGGCAGCGGCCGGCGCGCCGCCGATCACCGACGCGTGGGCGCGTTCCAGCGCGATCGTCTCCAGGTTCTCGTTCAGCCTGCGCGAGAACACCACGAACGCGCCGCCGTGGAAGCGCGAGATCACGCAGAACACGACCGGCCCGTCGAAGTTGACGACCGCCCGGCCGATCTCGGCGCCGTACTCGAGCTGCAGCCGGCGCATCGACTCCGGGGAGCCGTCGAAGCCGGCCAGGTTGGCCAGCACGACCACCGGGCGCCGGCCGGAAGCGGCGTTGATCGCCCGAGCGACCTTCTTCGAGGCCTGGGGGAACAGGGTGCCGGAGCTCCACTGGTCGGGCCCGTCCGCCGGCACGGGGCCGAAGCGCGCAAGCGGGCGGGACTCGATGCCCAGCATTGCGACCGGCCAGCCGCCAAGATGGGCGTCCCACACGACGGCGACGTCCGCCTCGCGCATCGCAGCCCAGCGCTCGAGCGGCGCGTGATCCCGGTCCGCGACGGCGCGCATGACCGACCGGATGTCGAACGGCTTCTTGCGCCCGGGGTTCGTGGTCTCGGAGAAGATCTCGCCGACCGTGCGCAGGTCGGAGTCGGGGGCGGCGTGGGGCGACGAGCAGACGTCGCGATCGTGCGGATCCTCCGTGCCGGCGCGCCGCGGGAAGCGTTCGCCCGGCGCGACGTACGCGCGCTCGTAGTACGCGAGCAGGACCTCGCAGGCGGCGCCCAGGTCCGGCGCCCAATACTGCGCCTGCCCGTTCGGGCCCATGATCCGCTCGTAGCCGCCGATGCCGAAGTTGTCCTCCGCCGAGACGCCGCCCGAGTAGTCGAGCGCCTGCTTGCCCGTCAGCACCATCGCGCTCTCCGGCGTCATCACGAGGATGCCCCGGGTGTGCATCAGCATCGTCGCCTCGGCGTTGAAGTACGGCTGGGCGCCGACGTTGATGCCGCTGACGATCACGTTGATCTCGCCGCCCGCCTGCGTGAACGAGACGATGCGGCGCAGCGCCGCCGCGACCCAGTCCATGTTCTCGGTGCCGGAGTCCATGGCGATCTTCGCGCCGGAGGAGACGGCGAACCACTCGCAGGGGACCCCGAGCCGCTCCGCCAGGTCGAGCGCGGCGACGATCCGCCCGCACTCCGGCTCCGCGAGCGACCCGAGCCCCCGCGTCGGGTCGCTGAGCAGCGCGACGCGCAGCATCCCCTCGGGGTAGCGCTCCGTCCGGTTGCGGATCAGCCCGACCACCACGCCGGCGGCGTTCGTGGCCGGCGGCCGGTCGACCGGCACGAGCTCACCGTCGTCGTCGAGGTCGTGCTCGACGAACTCGCCGGCCGGGATCGTCGCGCCCGGCTCGGCATGGCGCGGGGCGAGGATCTTGACGACCTCGGCGGGGTGCAGGGTGCCTCGCCGGCGTGCCGCCACGATCCGCTGGGCCCCCTCGTCGAGCGGCTCCAGCGGCCGGGTGGGCGGATCGCCGATCTCGACCGTGACCCCGCGACCACCAGGGTTGAAGATGCGCAGCACGCGCGGGCGCTCCATCCCGTCCTCGCGCACACGGCCCCGCAGCAGGACCATCTCGAGGCCGAGCCCGGCGGTGGTGCGTGCGAAGCGCCTGATGACCGCGCGCGCGTCGTCGAGCGCGAACTCCATCGTGGGCCAGACGTAGAGGAGCACGCGATTCCAGAGCAGGCGCTCGCGCGGCCCGCGGCCGGATTGGAAGGACTGCATCGCCTCGAACACCTGGCGCACCATCCGCTCGAGCTCGGGGAGCCCGGTGATGCGCCCGGCCTCGTCGCGCACGGGGGTGAGGTCGCGAACCTCGGCGAGCGCGAGCAGGCGCTCGTCCCGCGGGTTCTCGTGCGCGACGGCGCGGAACAGGTAGACGTCGTGCGCGGAGGGCAGTCGCTCGAGCCCGAAGTTCGCCAGGCGCCAGAGCTCCATGCGGTCCGCCATCATCGGGTGCAGGCCGCGACGCTCGCGGTTCTCGCCCATGGTGCCGTCGTCCCGGCGGGAGAAGCTCACCACGTCGGCGGCGGCGTCCCGCTCCGGCGCCAGCACGAACGCGACGCGTGCCACGGCCGCCGGCAGGTCGGCCTCGGCGACCAGCTCGGCGAGGGCC
>JBOGYU010000024.1:0-22186 GCA_050696935.1 Solirubrobacteraceae bacterium
GCGCCGACTGGCGTCGGCGCCGCTGCTGGTGCCGTGGAGCGAGGGCGGGCTGGCGGAGGCGCCGCGCCCGCACGGCCCGGCCGTCGTCGTGCCCGTGCCGGTCGCGCCGTCCGGCTCGCCGGGAGAGCGCGACATCGCGGCGATCACCTACGGCGCGAACCCGGAGAAGAAGGGGCTCGACCGCGTGCTGGCGGCGTGGGCGCGGGCCCGCCGCGACGGCGAGCAGCTGATCGTCGCCGGCCTCGACCGGGCGCGTGGGGAGAGGCTCGTGGCGGCGAGCCGCGAGGGCGTGCGGTTCGCGGGCCCGCTGCCGCGGGACGAGTACCGCGCGCTGCTGCGCCGCTCCCGCGTGTTCGTCACCGCTCCGCGCCGGGAGGACTACGGCATCGCGCAGCTCGAGGCGCTCGCCGACGGGTGCGTGCTCGTCACGACCCCGTCGCTCGGCCCGTACGCCGCGCTCCCGCTCGCCCGCGCCCTCGACCCCCGGCTGGTGGGCGACGAGCTCGCGATCCGCACCGCGCTGGACGACCCGGCGCCGGGCTATGCGGAGCGGGCCGCCGAGCTGCTCGCGCCGTGGCGGCCGGAGGCCGTCGACCGCGTGGTCGCCGAGGAGCTGCTGCCCCGCCTACGAGACCCGCTTTCGTAGCCGGGCGAACTCCGGCCACGGGCGGGTGTTGGCGACCTGCTCCGCGGTCAGCCAGGCGCGGCGGGCGGTGGCGATGCCGTACTTGACGAGCTGGAGGTTGCGGACCGAGTGGGCGTCGGAGTTGACCAGGATGCGCACGCCCGCCTCGGCGGCGGCGCGGGCGTGGACCTCGTTGAGGTCGCGCCGGTCGGGCGCCGAGTTGATCTCGATCATCGTGCCGGTGCCGGCGGCCGCCTCGATCACGCGCTCGACGTCGAGCTCGTAGGGCGCGCGCAGCTCGATCTTGCGGCCGGTCGGGTGGCCGATCGCGTCCACGAGCGGGTGCTCGATCGCCGCGATCATGCGGTCGGTCATCTCCCGCTCGCCCATCCGGAACGAGGTGTGCACGGACGCGATCACCCAGTCGAGCTGGGCCAGCAGCTCGTCCGGGTAGTCGAGCGAGCCGTCGGTGAGGATGTTCGATTCGGTCCCGATCAGCAGCTCGATCCCCTCGAGCCGCTCGTTGAGCGCGCGGATCTCCTCGATCCGCGCGCCCAGCTGGTCGGCGCTGACGTCGTTGCCGAAGCCGTGGGACGCCGAGTGGTCGGTGATCGCCAGGTACTCCAGTCCGTTGTCCCGCGCCGCGGCGGCCATCTCCTCCGCCGTCTGCCGGCCGTCGGACGCCGTCGTGTGGCAGTGCAGGTCCCCGCGCAGGTCCTCGAGCGTGATCAGCTCCGGCAGCGTGCCGGCAGCGGCCGCCTCCAGCTCGCCGCGGCCCTCGCGCAGCTCTGGCGGGATCCAGGGCAGCCCGAGCCGCTCGTAGACCGCCTCCTCGCTCTCGCACCGGGTCGTCTCGCCGGTCTCGTCGTCGAGGATCCCGTACTCGGAGATGTGCAGCCCGCGGCGGACGGCCGACTCGCGCAGCGCCACGTTGTGCGCCTTGGAGCCGGTGAAGTGCTGCAGGACGTTCCCGAACTGGTCGGGCTCGACCACCTTGAGGTCGACCCGCAGTCCCAGGTGGGTGGTCACCCGCGCGCCCGCGTCGCCCGCCGACTGCACCGCCTCCACGATCGGCAGCTCGCCGAGCGTGGCGGCCAGGGCCGCTGGGTCGCTCGCCGTCGCGATCACGTCGAGGTCCTTCACCGCGTCGGCCATGCGGCGCAGCGAGCCCGCGACCTCCACGCGCTCGGCGGCGGGATGCAAGCGGAGGGCTCCGACGACTTGGTCCGCCACGCCGATCGCGCGCGACAGCAGGATGCGCGGGGCCGGCCCGCCGCCGTCGGCCTGCTCGGACAGCACGCGGATGAGGTTCTCCTCGACCTTCGCGCCGAACCCGCGCAGCCCGCGGATGCGGCCCTGCTCGGCGGCGGCGCGCAGTGCGTCGAGCGAGTCGACGCCGATCTCGTCGTACAGGCGGCGCGCCCGCTTGGCGCCGAAGCCCGGGAGGTGCATGACCGCGACGAGGCCGGCCGGGAGCTTCGCGCGCAGCTTCTGGGCGGCGGGGATGTCGCCGGTCTGGTCGAGCGCGATCAGCTTCTCCTCGAGTGTCTTGCCGATCCCGGGCAGGTCGGTCACGCGGCCCTCGCGCGCGAGTGCGGCCACCGAGACCGACGAGTCGCGCACCGTCTTGGCCGCCGTGCGGTAGGCGATCACGCGGTACTGGACGGCACCGTCGAGCTCGTAGAGGTCGGCGAGCTCCTCGAAGGCGGCGGCGATCTGGGTGTTCGTGAGGTTGGCCACCGGTTTGCGTAGGCTACGCGCCCCTCATGTCCGGGTCACCCTGGGTCATCCTGCCCACCTACAACGAGGCCGGCAACGTCGCGGCGATGGTCCGCGCCGTGCTCGCGGCGGTGCCCGGCGTGCGGGTGCTGGTGGTGGACGACAGCTCGCCGGACGGGACGGGCCGGATCGCCGACGCGCTGGCGTCGTCGAACCCGGCGGTCGAGGTGCTCCACCGCCCGCGCAAGTCCGGGCTCGGGCGCGCGTACGTGTCGGGCTTCGCGCACGCGCTGGCCGCCGGGGCGAGCGCGGTGGTCGAGATGGACGCGGACTGCTCGCATGACGCGCGAGACCTGCCGCGGCTGCTGGAGCGGGCCGCGGCGGGGACCGACCTGGTGCTGGGCTCGCGCTACGTGCCGGGCGGGGGGATCGCCGACTGGGGATGGCTGCGGCGCGCGATCTCGCGCGGCGGGTGCGAGTACGCCCGGCGCGTGCTTGGGGTCGGCGTGCGCGACCTGACGGGCGGCTTCAAGTGCTTCCGCCCCAGCGCGCTGGAGGCGATCGATTACGCGAGCGTGCGCTCGCAGGGCTACGCCTTCCAGGTGGAGCTGACGTACCGGGCGCTCGGCTGCGGGCTGCGCGTGGAGGAGATCCCGATCACCTTCCGCGAGCGCGAGCGGGGCGAGTCCAAGATGTCCGCCCGGATCGCGCTCGAGGCGGCATGGCTGGTGCCGGCGCTGCGGTTCGGGCGCCGCCGCTGGGAGCGCACGGGCGAGCCGGCGCGGGTGCCGACCGGCTGAGGCCGGCCCGTCGAACGAGGCCGGCGGATCGCCGCCCCCCGCCGGTGGAACGAGGCCGGCGGATCGCCGCCGCCCGCCAGTCGAACGAGCCCGGCGGGCTCAGGCATCGCCGCCGGCGGCCGATGCAGAGATCGTGCGGACCGAGGAACTCGCGCTGGTGCGCGGCTGGGCGGACACGCGCGCCACCTTGGCGCGCTGGAACCGCGCGCCCGCGCGGGTGCTGGTGCCGTGGACGCTCGGGGCGCTCGCCGTCGCCGGCGCCCTGCTCGCCGCCGTCTGGGCCGTGGCGCAGCTCTCCACGCCCGACCCGTCCGGCGCCGCCTTCCCGGGCGTCTCGTACCCCGCCGGCGCGGACGACTTCGCGTTCGTCCTCTACCGCAACGGGCTCGTGCTCGCCCTGCACGCCCTCGCGTGCGTCGCGGGCTTCATCGCCGGCTCGTCGCTTCCCCGCGCGGCTGAGGGCTACTCCGGCCTCTGGCGTCGGGTCCACGACCGGGCCGGGCCGCTCGCGATCGGGTTCGTGGTCGCCGCCAGCCTGTTCTCGCTCGCCACCCAGGCGTACGCGCTCGGCCGCGGCGCGGCGGACCTGGCCGGAGAGCTCGGCATCTCGCCGCTGCTGCTGATGGCCGGCCTGCTCCCGCACGCGCTGCCGGAGCTGACCGCGCTGTTCCTCCCCCTCGCCGCGTGGACGCTCGCCTCGCGCCGCGGCGCGTGGTCCGAGCTGCTCGCGGCGACGTTCGTGACGGTCGCCGTGGCGGTGCCCGTGCTGCTCCTCTCGGGCGCCGTGGAGACCTGGATCTCACCTCGCATCCTGCGCGGTCTCGCGGGGTAGACCGCCGCTATACTTTCTGAAGCGTCCCACCCGAGAGGAGCCAGACACCGATGGCCGGCAGCATCACCGACGTCACCGACACCAACTTCCAGGCCGAGGTCCTCGAGTCCGAGACCCCCGTGCTCGTCGACTTCTGGGCCCCGTGGTGCGGGCCGTGCCGCGTCGTCTCCCCGATCCTCGAGGACATCAACTCCGAGCGCGACGACCTGCGCGTCGTGAAGATGAACGTCGACGACAATCAGCAGACGGCCGCGAGCCTCGGGATCCTCGCGATCCCGACGATGATCCTCTTCCGCAACGGCGCGGAGGCCAAGCGCATCCAGGGCGCGATGCCCAAGAAGCGCATCGAGGCCGAGCTCCAGCCGGCGCTTACCTAAAGGGGACAGTCCCCTTTAATTGACGGCGCGAATGCCGATCGTCAGCGGGCGGCCCTCGATCGTGGCCGCCTCGTCCGTCGCGCCGTCGTAGCCGACCGCCACCGCCAGCGTCTCGCCGGCCACGTAGCCCTCGTGCGCGCGGGCGGCGCCGACCAGCTCGACGTCGCCTCCGAGGGTGAGCTCGATCCGGTCCTCGACCCGCAGCCCGGCCGCCTTGCGCGCGTTCTGCACCGCGTGCACGATCTCGCGCGCGAGCCCCTCCCGACGCAGGTCGTCGTCGAGCTCGAGCTCGAGCGCGACCGCGTGCGAGCCCTCCCGCTCGAGCTGGTAGCCCTCGAGCGGGCGCATGGCGAGCATCAGGTCGTCCTCGCCGAGCTCGTGGTCGTGCCCGTCGACAGTCATGCCGACCCGGCCGCCCTGCCGCAGTGCGCCCGCGACGTGCGCCGGCTCCAGCGCGGCCACCGCCGCCGCCACCTGCGGCATCTGGCGCCCGAACCGCGGCCCGAGAGCGCGGTAGTTCGGCTTGACCTCGTACGACCCCAGCTCGTCGGCCTGCGTGACGTAGCGCAGCGCCTTCACGTTGAGCTCGTCGAGCACCACGTCCTGGAGGCGCTCGATCGCCCCTCGCTCTTCGCCCGCCGCCACCACCACCGCCGCACGGAGCGGCTGGCGGACCTTCAGCTTGGCCTGCCCGCGCGCCGCCAGCCCCAGCCGCACGGTCTCGCGCACGACGCCCATCGCGAACTCCAGGTCGCGGTCGCGCGGGCCGGCCTCGGGGAAGTCGCACAGGTGCACGCTCGGCTCGGCGCCGTCGAGGTTGTCGTAGATCTCGTCGGCGAGGAACGGGCAGAACGGCGCGAGCAGCTTCGCGACCTCGACCAGGCAGGTCCGGAGCGTCGCGAAAGCCGCCGGGTCGCCGTCCCAGAACCGCCGCCGCGAGCGGCGCACGTACCAGTTCGACAGCTCGTCGACGAACGCGGCGATCGCGTGGCCGGCGCGCGTGGCGTCGTAGGCGTCCAGCCGGTCGCGCACAACCTCGGTGGTGGCCGCCAGGCGGGACCGAGCCCACCGGTCGAGATCGGTCTCCGGTGGGGCCTCCGCCGGCTCGATCCCGCTCACGTTCGCGTACAGCACGTAGAAGCCGTACGTGTTCCAGAGCTGGAGCAGGAACTGGCGGACCGACTCGCCGACCGTGTCGACCGAGAACAGGTAGCCGTCCCACGGCTGCTTGGAGGTCAGGTAGTACCAGCGGAAGGCGTCCGCCCCGTGGCGGTCGATCACCTCCCACGGCACGACGATGTTGCCGAGGGACTTGGACATCTTCTTGCCCTCGGTGTCGGCGATGAGGCCGAGGCACAGGCACGTCCGGTAGGGCGAGCGGTCGAACAGCAGCGTCGACACCGCGAGCAGCGAGTAGAACCAGCCGCGCGTCTGGTCGATCGCCTCGCAGATGTAGTGGGCCGGGAACCGGGCCTCGAAGTGCTCCTGGCGCTCGAACGGCGCGTGGTGCTGGGCGAACGGCATCGCCCCGGAGTCGAACCACACGTCGATCACCTCGGGCACGCGCCGGAGCGGCTCGCCGCCGGTCGGCGAGGGGATCTCCACCTCATCGACGAAGGGCCGGTGCGGGTCCTCGATCCGCACGCCGCTCAGCGACTCCAGCTCGTCGAAGGAGCCGATGCACACCGTCTCGCCGGCCTCGTTGCGCCACACGGGCAGCGGCGTGCCCCAGTACCGCTCGCGCGAGATCGCCCAGTCCACGTTGTTCTCCAGCCACTTGCCGAAGCGGCCGTGCTTGATGTGCTCGGGGTGCCAGTCGATCGTCTCGTTGGCGGCGAGCAGGCGGTCGCGCAGGGCCGACGTGCGCACGAACCAGGACGGCTTGGCGTAGTAGAGCAGCGGCGTGCCGCAGCGCCAGCAGTGCGGGTAGGCGTGCAGGTAGGACTCCGAGCGCACGAGCCGCCCGCGGGCGCGCAGGTCCTCGACGATGTCCGGGTCGGCCTCCTTCACCCAGCGGCCGGCGAACGGGCCCATGCGGGCCTCGAACGTGCCGTCGAGCCGCACCGGGTTGATCACCGGGATCCCCTGGTCGAGCCCGATCTGGAAGTCGTCCTCGCCGAACGAGATCGAGGTGTGGACGACGCCGGTGCCGTCCTCGGCGCTGACGAAGCCGGCCGGGACGAGCGTGTGGCCCCGCGGCCCGAACTCCTCCGTCGCGATGAAGCCGAAGGGCGGCTCGTAACGCGCGCCGACCATGTCGCGCCCGTGGAAGCGGTCGACCACGCGGGCGTCCTCGCCCAGGACGGCGGCGACCCGCGCCTCCGCCAGCACGGACCCGTCCTCGGTCCGGACGTACGCCAGCTCCGGGGACACGGCGAGCGCGGCGTTCGAGAGCAGCGTCCACGGCGTCGTCGTCCAGGCCAGGATGCGGTCGCCCTCGCGCAGCGCGCCCGCCGGCGCGACCACCGGGAAGGTCACGTAGACCGACGGGTCCTCGACGTCCCGATAGCCCTGCGCGACCTCGTGCGAGGACAGCGCGGTGCCGCAGCGCGCGCAGTAGGGGACGACCTTGTAGCCCTCGAACAGCAGGTCGCGCTCCCACATCGTCTTCAGCGCCCACCAGACCGACTCGACGTACGAGGCGTCGAGCGTGCGGTAGGCGTCGTCGAGGTCGACCCAGAAGCCGATCCGCTCCGTCAGCGCGTTCCAGTCCTCCAGGAACTCGAACACCGACTCGCGGCACTGCGCGTTGAACTCCGCGATGCCGTAGCGCTCGATGTCGTCCTTGGAGGTGAAGCCGAGCTTCTGCTCGACCGCGATCTCGACCGGCAGGCCGTGGCAGTCCCAGCCGCCCTTGCGCTCGACGTAGCGGCCGCGCATCGTCTGGTAGCGGGGGAAGATGTCCTTGAACACGCGCGAGAGGACGTGGTGGGCGCCGGGGCGGCCGTTGGCGGTCGGCGGGCCCTCGTAGAACACGAACGGCTCGGCGCCCCTGCGGCGGCGCAGCGACTCGTGGAAGACGTCCCGCTCGCGCCAGCGCTCCAGCACCTCCTCCTCGAGCTTCGGGAAGGAGACGTCCTTGGGGAGCGGGCGATGCGGCGTGGCCACGGGACCGGGGATTGTAGGTTCGGCCGTCGAAGCCCCGCCAAACCTAAAGGGGACTGTCCCCTTCATCTTCCCTTGCGGCGGGTGGTCTTGCGCGCCGCGCGGGCCTGGCGGCTCTTGGCGCGCGCCTTCGCCTTCGCCCGGCGCTCCCGCTTGTGGGCGCCCTCCTCCCGCAGCCGCCCGCGCTCGGGGCGGTGGTCGCGCGGCAGGGCGCGGCGGGCGTCGCGCGAGATGAAGACGCCGACGGCGACGAACGCGATCAGCAGCGCGCCGGCGATCACGTACAGCGTCGTGCGCCCAACGTCCTCGCCGAACGGGTCGTCCTGCTCCGGCGGCGGTGGGGCGGGCGTCGGCGCGGGCGGCGGCAGCGGGCCGAAGGGATTCTGCTGGGCCGCGGCGGTGGCCGGCGCGAGCAGGGCCAGTGCGAGCACGATGACGACGGCGAGACGAGCCATGCGACGGCGCAGGGTAGTACGAGATTGTTGCCTGCGCCTATCCTGCCTCGCCTTCGGCTCGTCACCGGCTTCGCCTCGGGCCGGCGCCATGATGGCGACGGACGCCATCCTTGGCGTCCGAAGTTATGCGCCTGCGCCTGTATCACCACCACGACGGAGCGCGGGTCGCCTACCGCGAGGCGGGGACCGGGAGGCCCCTGGCGCTGCTGCACTCCAAGCTGCTCTCGCACCGGGAGTGGGAGCCGCTGGTGGAGGAGCTCGGGCACCGCTACCGGCTCGTCCTGCCGGACCTGCCGCTGCACGGCGACTCCGAGGACCGCCCGCACCACCCGTACACGCCCGGCTGGCTGGCGGAGGTGATGGCCGGCTTCGTGCGCGAGACCTGCGGGCCGCGGCCGCTCGTCGCAGGCCACGAGACCGGCGCGCTGATCCTCCTGCACGCGATCGCCGCCGGCCGGCTCAGCCCCGGCCGGCTCGTCCTGATGCCCAACGCAATGCACCGGCGTCCCGAGCGCGACCGCCTCGAGCGGCTCGTCGCGCTCGCCGTGCGCGGCGCCGCCGTGCCGGGGCTCGACCGCGCGCTCTCCCACGGCGCCCACCTGGCCTTCCGGCCCGCGATGGGCGAGCGGCTGTCCGCCCGCGGCAACCCCGCCGCGCGCGACCTCGTGCGCCATGCCTTCGGCGGCGTGGGCGGCAACGCGAACCGAGCGCGCTCATGGGCCAAGGCGGCGCGGCGCTGGCCCGTCGGCGCCCAGGGCGACCTGCTGGACGCCTACCGGCTGATCGAGGTGCCGACCCTGCTGCTGTGGGCGGACGAGGACGCCATGCACCCGCTCTCGATCGCCGAGGAGGCGCTCGACCTGCTGCCCGACGCCCAGCTGCGCGTGCTCGAGGGGACGGGCTTCCTCCTGGCCTACGACGACCCCGTCGGGCTGGCGCGCGAGCTCGCGGCCTTCTGCGGCTGACGCGCTACCGTCCCCGGCCATGTACGAACTGGAGCGCCCGCCGTTCTGCTCCGTCGGCCGGGCCATGGAGATCCTGGGCGAGCGCTGGACCATGCTGATCATGCGCGAGGCCTTCTACGGCGTGCGCCGCTTCTCCGACATGCAGCGCAACCTCGGCATCGCCCGCAACATCCTCTCGACCCGCCTGCAGACGCTCGTGCGCGCCGGCATCCTCGAGCGCCGCCGCTACCAGGAGGAGCCCGAGCGCTTCGAGTACCGCCTCACCCGCGCCGGCCGCGACCTCTATCCGGCCGTGATCGCGATCATGCGCTGGGGCGACGAGCACCTCGCCGGCGACAGCGGCCCGCCGGTCCTCCTGCGCCACTCCTGCGGCGCCGAGGCCGACCCGCTGCTGGTCTGCGGGCACTGCGGCGAGCCGCTGCACCCACACGACGTCACGCCCGTGCCGGGCCCGGGCGCGCGCGAGCCGGTCGCATCCGCCTAGCGCCGTCGCCCCGCTAGCGTTTCAGCCCTCGGTGACGAAATCGGAGGGTTCCATGAGCGTTGAGACGACCGCGGAGCTGTGGGGTGGGGAGACCCGCAAGGCCGTGGCCAACTTCCCGGTATCCGGCGAGCGCATCCCGGTCGCGGTGGTGCGGTGGCTGGGCCGGATCAAGGGCGCGGCGGCGCGGGCCAACGCCCACCTCGGGCTGCTCGACGCGGACCTCGCGCAGCGGATCGCCGCCGCCAGCGACGAGATCGCGCGGGGCGGCCACGACGACCAGTTCCCGATCGACGTGTTCCAGACCGGCTCGGGGACGTCGTCGAACATGAACGCCAACGAGGTGATCGCCACATTGGCGGGCGAGGGCGCCCATCCCAACGACCACGTGAACATGGGCCAGTCGTCAAACGACGTCTTCCCGAGCGCGGTCCACCTCGCCGCGCTCGACGAGGCCACGAACAGCCTGCTCCCCGCCCTGGAGCGGCTCGAGCGTGCGCTCGCCGCCAAGGCCGAGGCGTTCGCTGACATCGTCAAGTCCGGCCGCACCCACCTGATGGACGCCGTGCCGGTCACGCTCGGGCAGGAGTTCGCCGGCTACGCGGCGCAGATCCGCCTCGGCCGGGCACGGGTCGAGGCCGCGCTCCCCCACGTCGCCCAGATCCCCCTCGGCGGCACCGCCACCGGCACCGGGCTGAACACGCACCCCGAGTTCGCCGCCAAGGTGCGCGAGCGCCTGACGGCCGACACCGGCCTCCAGGTCCGCGCGCCCGAGGACCCGTTCGAGGCGCAGGGCAACCGCGACGCGCTGGTCGAGCTCTCCGGGGCGCTGAAGGTGATCGCCGTCTCGCTGACGAAGATCGCCAACGACCTCGCGCTGATGGGCTCCGGCCCCCGCGCCGGCATCGGCGAGCTGTTCCTGCCCGAGCTCCAGAAGGGCTCCTCGATCATGCCCGGCAAGGTCAACCCGGTGATCCCGGAGGTCGTGCTCCAGGTCAGCGCGCAGGTAATCGGCAACGACACGGCGATCACCGTCGGCGGCATGCAAGGGCAGTTGGAGCTCAACGTGCGCATCCCGCTGATGGCGCGCAACCTGCTCCAGTCGATCCACCTGCTGAGCACGACGAGCGAGCTGTTCGCGTCCAAGTGCGTCGAGGGGATCGAGCCGAACCTCGCCGGCTGCGAGGCGTCCGCGGAGGGCACCCTCGCCGTCGCCACCGCGCTCAACCCGTTCATCGGCTACGACCGGGCGTCCGAGATCGTCAAGGACGCCTCCGCCAGCGGCAGGACGCTGCGCGAGGTCGCGCGCGAGCACGGCGTCGACGAGGCGACGCTGGACCAGGCGCTCGACCTGCGCAAGATCGCCGCCGGCAGCAAGGCGTGACCCGGGCGCTCACGCGGCGGCCGGCGGTCGCGGCCGTCGCGGGGGCGCTCACGATCGCCTTCTCCGCCATCCTCGTCAGGCTCGCCGAGGTCGCCCCCACGACGGCGGCGATCTTCCGCTGCGCGTACGCGCTGCCCGTGCTCGGGCTGCTCGCGTGGCTGGAGGACCGCCGCTATGGCGGCCGCGCGGGGCGCCGATGGCGGCTGGCGGTCCCGGCCGGGGTGTTCTTCGCCGCCGACCTCGTGTTCTGGCACTACGCGATCGCGGACGTCGGCGCCGGCCTGGCGACCGTGCTCGGCAACCTCCAGGTCATCGTCGTCCCGCTCGCCGCGTGGGCGCTGCTCGGCGAGCGCGGCCAGGGCCGCGTGTTCGCGTCGCTGCCGCTCGTGTGCAGCGGCGTGGTGCTGATCTCCGGCCTGCTGGAAACCGGCGCCTACGGCGCGAACCCGGTGCGCGGCGTCGTGTTCGGCATCCTGACCGGCCTCACCTACGCCGGCTTCCTGCTCGTCCTCCGCCAGGGCAGCGCCGACCTGCGCCGCCCCGCCGGCCCGCTGTTCGACAGCACGGCGGTCGCGGCGGTCGTCGCCCTGGCCACGGGCGTCGCGCTCGGCGAGACCGCCGACCTGCTGCCGAGCTGGCCCGAGCACGCCTGGCTCGTCTTGCTCGCCCTCACCTCGCAGGTCCTCGGCTGGCTGCTCATCACCGTCTCCCTGCCGCGCCTGCCAGCCGCGCTGACCTCGGTCACGCTCACGGTCCAGCCGGTGGGCTCGGTGCTCCTGGGAGTCGTCCTGCTCGGCGAGGAGCCCACGGCGCTCCAGCTCGCCGGCGTGGCCTGCATCCTCGCCGGGCTCGTCTCGGTCGCCCTGCGCCGCGCGGCGGCCCGCAAGCCGGTGCCGGCGTGATTCCCGCCGGCCCGGGACGTGGCCGTGCGACGGGACGAACTTCGCTCGCTAATCCAGATCCCGGCGGCGCAGCAGCGCGACTCCGATCGCGAAGGCGGCTCCGATCCAGGCCAGCAGCAGCAGCGCCGCGACGCCGGGGCCGAAGAGCTCGACGTCGCCGGGCAGGCCCACGTCCTCCGCCGGGATGTCCTGCACCGCGGTCGTCAGCGCCGTGAACGGGAGGAAGCGCCCAACCTCCGGCGCGAGGGCCAGGATCGCCGGCTCGAGCGCGAAGCTGAACACGAGCAGGCCCACGATCGCGACGACCTGGTTGCGCACGATCGCGCCGATCCCCACGCCGAACGCGCCGAGCAGCGCCGCGATCAGCACGTTGCGCCCGAACTGGGCGATCAGGTCGCCGGTGTCGGGCGTCGGCAGGTCGCGGGCGGTGAGGATGACGTAGCCGACGATCGCGATCGAGACCGAGATCAGGACGGACAAGACCAGGCCGGCGGCCGCGAAGGCGAGCGTCTTGGCGGCCAGGAAGCGCAGCCGGTCGGGCATGGCGAGGAGCGAGCTGGTGATCGTGTGGTGGCGCCACTCCCCCGTGATCCCGATGACGGCCAGGACGAGGATGAACAGGCTGCTGGTGTCGGACGTGAAGACGTCCGTCAGCACCGACTCCTCGGTCGGCTCCGAGAGGACGCTGACCAGCACGACGACCAGCAGCGACGTGCCGATGGCGACGGCGGTGAGCGCGAAGAACGTGCGCGTGGTCCGCAGCTTGAGCAGCTCGGCCTGGAGCAGCGTGGTCACTGCGCATCTCCGGTGAGCTCGAAGAACGCGTCCTCCAGCGTGCGGGAGACGGCCGCGAGCTCCGCGATCGCGATCCCGTTCTCGGCCGCGACGCCGCCGACGATCTCCGGCGACGCCCCGCGGACGAGCAGGCTGCCGTTCGGCCCCGGCTCCACGGCGGTGCCCTGCCCGCCCAGGATCGCGGCGAGCCGGTCGTCGGCGGCGGAGCGCACGCGGGTGACCGGCTCCTCCGTCCCGCCCAGCACCCGCT
Source organism: Solirubrobacteraceae bacterium (assembly GCA_050696935.1). Taxonomy (GTDB): domain Bacteria; phylum Actinomycetota; class Thermoleophilia; order Solirubrobacterales; family Solirubrobacteraceae; genus DASSUW01. Next base: position 12,691 of record JBOGYU010000024.1, read on the forward strand.
CGAGCGGGCCGCTCGCGCGCAGGACGCCGTGGGAGATGACGACGACGTCGTCCACGCTCTGGGCGACCTCCGAGAGCAGGTGGCTCGAGATCAGCACCGCCCGGCCGCGGCCGGCCTGCGCGCGCACGAGGTCGCGCATCCAGCGGATGCCCGGCGGGTCGAGGCCGTTGGCGGGCTCGTCGAGGATCAGCACCTGGGGATCCCCGAGCAGTGCGGCGGCGATCGCCAGCCGCTGGCGCATGCCCATCGAGTAGCCCTTCACGCGCCGGTCCGCGGCGCCCGTGAGGCCGACCTGGTCGAGGACGTCGTCGACCCGACCGGGCGGGTGCTGCCCCGCGACGGCGAGCACCCGCAGGTGGTTGCGGCCGCTGCGGCCGGGGTGGAAGCTGGCGTCCTCGAGCACGGCGCCGACCTGGGCGCTGGGGTGCTCGAGCTCCTCGTAGTGGCGCCCGCCGAAGGTCGCCGTCCCCGAGTCGGCCCGCACCAGGCCCAGCAGCATCCGCAGCGTCGTGCTCTTGCCCGCGCCGTTCGGCCCCAGGAAGCCGGTCACCCGGCCGCCGTCGACGTCGAACGAGAGGTCGTCGACGGCCTGCACCTTGCCGAAGTGCTTGCTGATGCCCCGGATCTCGATCGCCGCCACTCAGCCTCCTCTCACGGTTCCAGGCGCTCCGCCCGCCAGCTCCCGTCGGCCTGGAGCACGAAATGCTCACGATCGTGCAGGCGGTCCAGGCGGTGCTCCCAGAACTCGACTGCGTCGGGCCTCAGGAGGTAGCCGCCCCAGTACTGCGGGCGCGGGATCGGTCCGTCACCGTACCGGGCCGCGAGGCGGGCCGCACGGTCCTCGAGCTCCTCCCGGCTCGCCAGCACGGTGCCCTGGCGGGACGCGAGCGCGCCGATCCGGCTGCCCGGCGGGCGGGAGGCGAAGTAGGCGTCGGACTCCTCGGCGGGCAGCCGCTCGACCGGGCCCTCCATCCGCACCTGGCGGCCGAGCGGCATCCAGTGGATCGCCACCGCCGCCCGCGGGTTGGCCGCCAGCTCGCGCCCCTTGCGGCTCTCGTAGTTGGTGAAGAAGCGGATGCCCCGGTCGTCGATCCCCTTCAAGAGCACCATCCGGACCGACGGCCGGCCGCCGGGGCCGGCGGTCGCCAGCGCCATGGCGTCGGGCTCCACGACACCCGCGGCGACCGCCTCGTCGAACCAGGCACGAACGCGTTCGAGCGGGCGGTTACCCCGGCCGGGCATCCGGCCCGTCCTCCGATGGGATGGCCGACATCCGCGAGTTGTTGCCCGGCCGGGCGTCCGGCCCGTCCTCCGATGGGATGGCCGACATCCGGTCGGCCTATGACATCGCCATCGCGACGTACTTGATGTCCAGGTACTCCGCGATGCCCTCGGCGCCGCCCTCGCGGCCGAAGCCGGAGGCCTTCACGCCGCCGAACGGGGCCGCGGGGTTGGAGACCATGCCCTGGTTGAGGCCGACCATCCCGGTCTTCAGCCGCTCGCAGACCCGGAAGGCGCGCTTGAGGTCGCTCGTGTACACGTAGGAGACGAGGCCGAACTCGGTGTCGTTGGCGGCGGCGATCGCCGCGTCCTCGTCGTCGAAGCCGACCACCGGCGCGACCGGCCCGAAGATCTCCTCCTTCAGCAGCCGCGCGTCCGCGCTCACGCCGCCGAGCACCGTCGGCTCGTAGAAGTAGCCGGCGCCCTCGCGCTCGCGGCCGCCGACCAGCACCTGCGCGCCCTTGCCGGTCGCGTCCTGCACCAGGTCCGCGACCTTCCCGCGCTGGTCCGCGTCGATCAGCGGGCCGACCTTCACGCCGTCCTCGGTCCCCCGCCCGACCTTCATCTCGCCGAGCCGGGCCGCGAGCTTCTCCGTGAACTCGTCGGCGACGCGCCCGGCGACATGGAAGCGGTTGGCGGCCGTGCACGCCTCGCCGATGTTGCGCATCTTGGCGATCACCGCGCCCTCCACGGCGGCGTCGACGTCCGCGTCCGGGAACACGATGAACGGCGCGTTGCCGCCCAGCTCCATCGACGTGCGCAGCAGCCCCTGCGCCGACTGCTCCACGAGCGTGCGCCCCACCGCGGTGGAGCCCGTGAACGTGAGCTTGCGCAGCCGCGGGTCGGAGATGATCGGCTTCGAGACCGCCGAGGACGAGCTCGCCGTGATCACGTTCAGCACGCCGTCCGGCAGCCCGCTCTCCTGCAGGATCTGCGCCAGCGCGAGCATCGACAGCGGCGTCTGCTGCGCCGGCTTGATCACAATCGTGCAGCCGGCGGCGATGGCGGGGCCGATCTTGCGCGTGCCCATCGCCATCGGGAAGTTCCACGGCGTGATCGCGTAGCACGGCCCCACCGGCTGCTTCATCGTGATCAGCCGGCCGGCGCCGTTCGGCGCGGTCGCGAAGCGGCCCTCGATCCGCACCGCCTCCTCGGCGAACCAGCGGAAGAACTCGCTCGCGTAGGCGATCTCCGCCTGCGACTCGGCCACGGGCTTGCCCATCTCGAGCGTCATCAGGAGCGCCAGCTCGTCGGTGCGCTCCGTGAGCCGCTCGAACGCCCGCCGCAGGATCTCCCCGCGCTCGCGCGGGGGATGGACGGCCCACTCCTCCTGCACGGCCACGGCGGCGTCGAGCGCCGCCGTCGCGTCCTCGGGCGTGGCGTCGGCGACCTCGACGAGCGTCTCGCCGGTGGACGGGTCCTCGACCGCGAGCGCGCCGCCGCCGCGCGCGTCGCGCCACTCGCCGCCGATGAACAGCTGGTTCGGCGCGGCCGCGACGACCGCGCTCTCATTGTCCGTGGTGATGCTCATGCTGCCACCGTCTCTCCAAGTTCCTCCGAGATGGACACGTCGAGCGAGTAGTCGATCGGGACGACGATCAGCGACGGCAGGTCGAGGCCGAGCGCGTGCCGCAGGTGGCGGCCGAGGTCCTCGACGCCCTGGCAGCGCCACGCCGGCATGCCGAAGGCGTCGGCGAGCTTCACGAAGTCCGGGTTGGCGAAGTCGGTCCCGAAGTGGCGGCCGAACTTCTTGTCCTGCTTCCAGACGATCGACCCGTACTGGCCGTTCTCCCAGATCACGTTCACCACCGGCGTGCGCAGGCGCATGGCGGTCTCGAGCTCCTGCGCGTTCATCAGGAATCCGCCGTCGCCGCTGACCGTGACGACGTGGCGCTCGGGTCGCACCAGCTTGGCGGCGATGCCCGTCGGCAGGGCGATGCCCATGCCCGCCAGCCCGTTGGCGATGAACACCGTGTCGGGCTCGTGCGCCGGGAACATGCGCGCGATCCACAGCTTGTGCATGCCGACGTCCGAGATCAGGATGTCGTGCCGGCCGAGCACCTGCCGGATCTCCCACAGCGCGCGCGGGGGCTGCATCGGGAAGGCGTCGTGGTCGGAGGCCGCCTCGAAGCGGCCGAGCACGATCTCGTTCAGTCGGGAGCGCCCCGGCGCGTGCGGGGAGTCGCGCAGCTCCTCGGCCAGCCGGGTGAGGATGTGGTAGAGGTCGCCGACCAGGTCGACCGCCGTGATGAAGTGCTCGTCGACCTCGGGCGAGACCGTGTCGATGCACACGATCCGCTTGTCGCGCCGCGCGTTCCAGTTGGCGGGCGCGTGCTCCACCAGGTCGTAGCCGACGGTGATCACCACGTCGGCGTCCTCGAACCCCGCGAGCGCGTAGTCGCGCGCCTGGATGCCGACGGTGCCGAGCGCGTGCGGGTCCCGGTAGTCGAGCCCGCCCTTGCCCATGAACGTCTCCGCCACGCCGATGCCGGTGGCGCGGGCGAACTCGCGCAGGGCGGGGGCCGCGCCGGTGCGGGCGACGCCGTTGCCGGCCAGCACGATCGGGCTGGCCGCGCCGCGGATCACCTCCACCGCCTCCAGCAGCTCGTGCGCGCTCGGCTCGGGCCGACGGCGGCCCGGGCGCACCGGGAGCGGCTCGGCGTCGACGGTCCCGGCCATCACGTCCTCGGGCAGCTCGATGTGGGTCGGGCCGGGCTTCTGGGCCTGGGCGACCTTGAACGCCTTGCGGACGACCTCCGGGATCACGCGCGGGGAGCTCAGGCGCGCGTTGAACTTGGTGACGGGCCGGAGCATGTTGACCACGTCGATGTGCTGGTGGGACTCCTTGTGCATGCGCTCGAGGTCCGCCTGGCCGGTGAGCGCGACGAGCGGCGAGCGGTCCAGGAACGCGTCCGCCACGCCGGTCACGAGGTTCGTGGCGCCCGGGCCGAGCGTGCCGAGGCAGACGCCCGCGCGGCGGGTGAGCCGGCCGTACATGTCGGCCATGTAGGCGCCGCCCTGCTCGTGGCGGACGGGGACGAACTCGATGTCGGACGCGTCGAGCGCCTCGTTGAGGTCCAGCGTCTCCTCGCCCGGGATGCCGAATACGTACCTGACGCCCTCGGCCTCGAGGCACTCCACGAACAGCTCCGATGCCTTGCGCTCGCTCACGTCTTCCCAGTCTTCCGCAACTTCTCGGCCTGTGGTGTGTCGGGCTACCCTGATCCCCTCCGCCCCATGACCCGCCTGATCTCCCTCACCGTCGCGGCGTGCCTGCTCGCCGCCGCCCCGGCCGTCGCCGACAAGCGGTTCACGATCCGCGGCGCCGGCTTCGGCCACGGCGTGGGGATGAGCCAGTACGGCGCATACGGGTTCGCGCAGCAGGGCGCCCGGTACGACGAGATCCTGCGCCACTACTACACGGACACGGAGCTCGGGACCACCGACCCGGGCCAGACCGTGCGGGTGCTGCTGCAGTCCAGCGGCGGGAGCGCCAGCTTCAGCGGCGCCACGCGCGCCGGCTCGCGGCGGGTGAGCGTGGACCGCACCTACTCCGTGCGCCGTCACGGCGCGACGCAGGTGGACCTGCTGTCACCGCGCGGCCGCCGGCTCGCCACCTTCTCGGCGCCTCTGCAGGTCTCCTCGTCCGCCGGCTTCGTGCGGCTCGGCGGCGCGGGCGACTACCGCGGCACGCTGGAGTTCCGTCCGGGCGCGTTCGGTGGCGTCAACGCGATCAACGCGGTGTCCTTGGAGCAGTACGTCGCCGGCGTGATCTCGCGCGAGTCGCCGGCCTCGTGGCCGCTGGAGGCCCTCAAGGCGCAGGCGGTCGCGGCGCGCACGTACGCGATCACGTCGAGCAAGGCGGGCGACGGGTTCGACCACTACCCGGACACGCGCTCGCAGGTCTACGGGGGCGTGGCGGCGGAGACGGCGTCCACCGATCGAGCCGTGGCCGAGACGGCCGGCCAGGTCGTCACTCACGACGGCGAGCCGGTCACCACCTTCTTCTTCTCCACCTCCGGCGGGCGCACCGAGGACGTGGAGAACACCTCGCTCGGCGACGAGCCGCTGCCGTGGCTGAAGTCCGTCGAGGACCCGTACGACAACGTCTCGCCCAAGCACCGCTGGGGGCCGATCCGGATGACCATGCGCCAGGCGCAGGCGAAGCTCGCCGGCCTGGTCAAGGGCCGCCTCCGGGGCGTCCGGGTGGTCGAGCGCGGCAAGTCACCGCGGATCGTCGCGGCGGACGTGATCGGGACCCGCGGCCGCACGCGCGTGGACGGGGCGACCTTGCGCGCGCGGCTGGGGCTCGACGACACCTGGGCGTACTTCACCTCGATCTCGTCGCGGAAGGCGAAGCGGCGCACCGGCGCCGCCGAGGCGGCCGGCCCGCGCCCGGTGGCCGCCGTCACCGGCACGGTCGTGCCGGCGCGGCGCGGCGCCGAGGTGCAGGTGCAGATCCGCGAGGGCTCGGGGTGGCGCACGGTCACTTCCACGCACGTGGGGCGCGGCGGCCGGTACCGCGCCGAGGTGGCGCAGCGGGGCACCTACCGCGCCGTCTTCGCGGGCGACGCCGGGCCGAGCGTCGAGATTCGTTAGCGCGCGGGGGACGACCCCTGCGATTCCGTCCCGCGGGGCCCCATCGTCGTCGTGGCGGGACGCTCCGATCGTTCGTCGTGGCGGGACGCTCCGATCGTTCGTCGCGGCAGGACCCCCCGAGCATCGTCGCGGCAGGACCCCCCGAGCATCGTCGCGGCGGGGCCCCCCGATCGTCGTCGCGGCAGGACCTCCGATCGTCGTCGCGGGACGAACTTCGGGCATTTATGGAGGGGAAGCGGGGAGTTTCGTGCAAATGACGGAGCGTCAGTTGCGTCGTTTGCACGTTAACCCCCCAGACGGGGACTAATGTGCAAAGCGGCCTATTGACGTGTCGTCATTTGCACGAACCTCCCATCCCGCCTCCCTACAAGCGCAGTTGACGTTGTCCCGGCACTACCCCGCCGAGTACACCCGCGCCAGGGTCTCCGCGACGCACACGGGCTTCTCGCCGCCCTCCGCTTCGAAGGTCAGCTCCAAGGTCATCTGCGCGCCGCCCGGGACGTCCTCCAAACCCGCCAGCTTGGCCGTCATCCGCACCTTCGCGCCCACGGGCAGCGGCGCCGGGAAGCGCACCTTGTTGAGCCCGTAGTTGACCGCGAAGGCGAAGCCCTCGAGCGCCATGACCTGCCCGGTGAGCATCGGCGCGAGCGAGAGCGTGTAGTAGCCGTGCGCGATCGTGCCGCCGAACGGCGTGTCCCGCGCCCGCTCCGGATCGACGTGGATCCACTGGTGGTCGCCGGTGACGTCGGCGAAGGCGTCAATCGCGTCCTGGGTGACCTCGTGCCACCCCGAGGTGCCAAGGGTCTCGCCCTCCGTCCGCTTGAGCTCGTCCAAGCCGGTGATCGTGCGCATGGAACGGAATCCTTGCGCCTTCGTCCGGCCGGCGCCTTGACGTCGGCGGTCGCCGTCCATGGCGCTCGAAACTATCCTCAGAGCCCGTGTCCCAACCGCTCCTCGTCACCGACGGCCCCCACCTGCTGTACCGCGCGTTCTACGCGCTGCCGGACACGATCACCGACGGCGATGGCATGCCGGTCAACGCGCTGCTCGGCTCCGTCAACCAGGTGCTCTGGTGCGTGGAGAAGTACGCGCCGCGGGCGGTCGTGTTCTGCTTCGGCGCCGAGGCGGCCGACTACCGCGTGGAGGCCTACCCCGCGTATCACGCCGACCGGCCGCCGATCCCCGACAAGCTGGCGCCGCAGTGGGAGCGCGCGCCCGCGCTCTACGAGGCGTTCGGCTGGACCGTCGCCGTGCACGACGAGCTCGAGGCCGACGACCTGCTGCACTCTTTGTGCGCGGCGGAGACCGCCGCCGGGGGCCGCTCGCTGATCCTCACCGGCGACCGCGACATGCTGCAGTGCGCCTCCGAACACGTCACCGTCCTGCTTCAGCGCGCGCGGCAGGAGGGGCCGGATGAGGTCGGCCCCGACGGGGTGCGCGAGCGCTACGGCGTCGGCCCGGAGCAGGTGCCGGACTTCATCGCGCTCCGCGGCGACCCGTCGGACGGCCTGCCCGGTGCCAAGGGGATCGGCGCCAAGACGGCCGCCGAGCTGCTGCAGCGCAAGGGCGATCTCGAGCACGTGATCCTCGGCGCGACCCGGGAGAAGCCGGCGGTGCGGCGGGCGCTGATCGAGCAGGCCGACGAGCTGCGGGCGTTCAAGGACATCGCGACGCTGCGGACCGTGCCGCTCGAGCGCCCGCCCGACGCGCCGACCGACTTCGCCGGAGGCGCGGCCGCTGCCCGCGAGCTCGGGATGAACCGGCTGGCGAAGCGGCTTCAGGAGCTGGTCTGAGCGGCGTCGGCCGCCAGCGCCCGGCTCACGCGGTCGATCAGGTCGTCGGCGAGGTCGCCGCCCCAGTGGGCGGCGCCGACCTGCGCGCCGGTCCCCTCGCGCACGCGGTCGGCGACACGCGCGGCGCCCTCGCGGTCGGTGTCGGGGAGCAGCGCGAGCAGGTCGCCGTCGTCCCAGCGGGAGAACACGTCGGCGCCGCGCAGCACCTCGGCGAGCCGCTCCGGCTCCGCCCCGCGCACGCGCAGCACGGCGAACTCGTGGCCGTAGCGCACGCCGGCGGAGACCATCCGCCGCAGCATCCAGCGGCCCAGCGGCGCGGGCAGGGGGCCGATGAGGTCGTCGAGGTCCACGGTCCCAGTAACGGCCGATCAGGGCGTGAACTTGACCGTCGAGCCGTCCAGGCGGCCCGCGAGGCTCGATCGTCTACGGCGTGAACTTGACCGTGATCACGTCGCCGTCGGCCATCGGGTAGTCGCGGCCCTCCAGGCGCAGCGTGCCCCGCTCCCGCGCGCCGGCGTACCCGCCCGCGTCGACCAGCTCCTCCCAGCCGATCACCTCCGCGCGCACGAACCCGCGCTGGATGTCCGAGTGGATCTCCCCCGCGGCGTGCCAGGCGGTCAGCCCCCTGCGCAGATGCCAGGACTGCGCGGGCTTGTCCTCGCCGGCGGTGAAGAACGCGAGCAGGTCGAGCAGGCCGAACGCGCCCTGGACGACGCGCTGGAGGCTCGGCTCGCCGGCGCCCATCTCCTCGCGCATGACCGCCGCCTCCTCGTCGTCGAGCTCGGACAGCTCGGCCTCGATGCGCGAGGAGATCGCGACCGCCGCGGCGCCGTGCGCGGCGGCGTGGTCGGCGATCGGGCCGGGGACGGCATCCTCGCCCTCGTCGACATTCGCGACGAACAGCACCGGCTTGCCGGTCAGCGGCGAGAGGTCGCGCAGCGCGCCGGGAGCGGCGTCCGGCACCGGGACGGTGCGGGCCGGCTGCCCCGCCTGCAGCGCGGCGATCACGCGCCCGAGCCACTCCTCCTCCGCGATCGCGGCCTTGTCGCCCCCGCGCGCCTGGCGCACGACGCGGGCGTGCCGGCGCTCGGCCTGCTCGAGGTCGGCGTAGACCAGCTCGGTCTCGATCGTCTCGATGTCGGCCACCGGGTCCACCCGGCCCTCGGGGTGGATGACGTTCTCGTCGTGGTGGGCGCGGACCACGTGCAGCAGCGCGTCGGTCTCCCGGATGTTGGCCAGGAACTGGTTGCCTAGGCCCTCGCCCCGGTGGGCGCCCGCCACCAGCCCCGCGATGTCGTGGAACTCGATCGTGTCGGGCACCACGCCGGACGCGCCGATCGTGCTCGCCACCGCATCCAGCCGCTCATCGGCGACCGGCACGACCGCCACGTTGGGCTCGATCGTGGTGAACGGGTAGTTCGCGGCCTCCGCCCCGGCGCGCGAGAGCGCGTTGAACAGCGACGACTTGCCCGCGTTGGGCATCCCGACGATCCCGACCTTCATCACCGGCCGAGGCTCCCGATGAAGGCGCCGAGCGCGGCGCCGGCCGCCACGTCGGACGGGTAGTGCACGCCCAGGTACAGGCGCGAGAACGCCATCGCCGCGGCCGCGCCGTACAGCGGGCCTGGCGGCAGCAGGCTCCCGAACGCGCGCGCGGCGGCGAACGACGACGTCGAGTGCGAGGAGGGGAACGACAGCCCCGTCGGCGTCGCCATCAGATGCGGCAGGTCCTCGATGAGCGGCCGGCGGCGCCCGATGGCGAGCTTGATCGACATCGACAGCACGTAGGCGCTGCCGACGCAGGCGGTCGCGCGCACCCAGCG
>JBOGYU010000025.1:0-21063 GCA_050696935.1 Solirubrobacteraceae bacterium
CCGGCGCTGGGTCGAGCGCTGGGAGGCGTCGTGGCGGCGCGGGCGGAAGGCCATCGGCGGGCACGACGCCGATCCGGTGCGCGAACCCCCGGCGGGGGCGGGTGGCCGGAGCCTCCTCACGCGCTTGGCGGTAGACGTCGCGTACCTCGCTCGCCACGCGCGGCCAGGCGTAGCGCTCGGCCGATGCGCGCGCCGCCCGGCTCATCGCCGCCAGCCGATCGCGGTCGAGGGCAAGGTCCCTGAGCGCCTCGCCGAGGCGTGGTGCGTCGCCGGGCGGCACGAGCACACCGTCGAGGCCGTCGTGGACGACGTCGCTGTACCCGGCGATCGCCGACGCCACCACCGGCGTGCCGGCGGCGAACGCCTCGGTCAGCACCATGCCGAAGCTCTCGCCCGAGAGCGACGGCGCGCACAGCACGTCGGCGCCGTGCAGGCGCCGCCAGAGCTCCCCCTCCGGCACCCTGCCGGCAGCCTCCACGTTCGCGGCCACCTCGCGATCCGGCAGGTACTCCATGACGTCCGCCGGCTCGGGGCCGACCACGGTCAGCCGCGCGGGCACGTGCCTGACGAGCGCGGCGAACGCGGCCAGCAGCACGGGCAGTCCCTTGCGCTCGTCGGAGCGGCCGACGAACACGATCCGAAGCGCCTCGGAATCGGGCTTGGGCCCCGGCGGCGCGAGTGCGAGATCGACCCCGTTCGGGATCGTCCGGTACCGGCCACCGAACCAGCGCCGCCCCGTCCACGCGGCGGCCTCCGACACGGCGATTCGCGCATGCAGCCGGTTGAGCACCAGGCGCGCACCGAACAGCCTGGCGATCCGATTCGGCAGCGCCCGCGTCGAGTAAGAGTGGAAGGTGCCGACGACCGGCGTGCCCTCGGTGAAGGGGAGCAACCAGCCGATCAGCGGCGCGATCGGCTCGTGCACGTGAATCACGTCGAACCGCCCCGAGCGCAACTCGCGGCGCATCGTCAGGACGCCGCCCGGCGACAGGCACAGGTTCGAGACGGCGCCGTTGGCCGGGATGGCGATCGTGCGGCCGAGAGAGATCAGGCCCTCGGGCGGCGACGTCGCGCTGGCCGGGCGGCGGTGAAGCAGGTGGCTCAGGCGATCCGGCGGGTCCCAGGGCGCCAGCACCGATACCTCATCGCCCGCGCGCCGCAGCTCGCGGGCGAGCGCCGCCACGTGCCCGTTGACTCCTCCGGGATACGTCCACGAGTAGGGAGAGACGAGGGCGACGCGCATGTCAGCTCGCGTCGGGCGTCGCGGCGCGCCGTCGCTTGCGGCCGGCGAGCATGCCCGCGCCTCTAGGCTTCAGTTCCGCCAGCCGCTTCGAATTTGGCATCACCAGCGAAGGTTCGCCCACCCGCGCATCGATGTCGTCGCCCGCCAGTCGACTCCTTGGCCTTCCTCGCACGGAGTACGGCCCGGCCGACGCCGCGCCGGGCGACCGTCCGCCCTCGAAGCCCTGTGGCGGGCGCGCCGAGACGCCCACGATTGGCGTGCACTGATCGCGCTGGCCTGGTCCGCTTGATCGGCGCCCGGCGATTCTGCCGTCGATCATTCCTGGCTGCTGGCCGCGTGCGCGATCGTCGACGCCATCCGTCACGCCGGCGGCGGGTTCAGGGCTCGGAGTCGCGCGCGGCGACAGCCGAGGCGGCCTGCCGCCGGCGCTTGAGCAGCCACCACGCCCCCGCGATCGCTGCGGCGGCCGCGACGACCGCTAGCCCGACCACGCCCGCGTACCGCACCAAGCGCTCGGCCGTGGCCCCGAGGACATAGCCCAGCCCGCCGACGGCGGTTGCCCAGGTGATGGCGCCGAGCGTGTTCCAGGCAAGGAAGGTCTCCCACGGCATCCGGTTGACGCCGGCCATCCAGGCGGCGGTGACGCGTACGCCGGTGACGAAGCGGGCGAGAAAGACGGCCTTGGAGCCGTGACGGGCGAAGAAGCGCTCCCCGCGTTCGAGCAGATGCTCGCGGTGAGAACGCAGCGGCCCCGGGCGCTGAAGCAGCCAGCGTCCTCCACGCCGACCGAGGAGGAAGCCGACGTTATCGCCGACGATCGCCGCGACGGCGGCGACGGTGACGACGACCGGCAGGGCGAGATGGCCCTGGTGGGCGAGCACGGCGGCCGCGAGCAGGGCGGTCTCACCGGGCACGGGAACGCCCATCGACTCAGCCGCCACGAGTCCGGCGAGCGTCAGGTACGCGGCCGGGCCGGCGAGGGTGTCGAGCGCGATGGCGGCTATCACGTGACCAGCGCCCCAACGGCGTAGGCGACGTAGGCGGCCACAAGAGTCGCACCTTCGACGCGTCCGAGGCGGCCGCGGGCAAGCATGGCCCCGGCGAGCAGCACGGTGAGCGCCAGTGCGGCGAGGTGGTAGCTGGTGACGCTGGCGGGGACATCGATGGGCCGCGCGAGGACGATGACACCGAGCGAGCCGGTGAGCAGGAACACGAGGGTGCCCAGCGCGTTGCCGACGCTGAGCTCGGGGAAGCCGCGGAAGGCGGGCAAGGCCTCCAGGACGACCTCCTCGAACGAGACGGCGGCGGCGACGACGAGCAGGCGGAAGACGGTCTCGGAGAGCCCGAGTTCGGAGACGACGCGCTGCGTGCCGAAGACGAGCAGCTCGGCGCCCGCGACAAGCCCGACGAGCCCACCGACGACCTTGAGCACCAGGACCCTCGGGCGTGCGGCGCGCTCGCCGGCCGGCGGCTCCGCTCGCGAGCGGCGCAGGACGACCGCTGCGACGAGCGGGAAGAAGGACGCGAGCAGCAGCCCGCCGTCCACGCGCGACAGTCGCCCGTCAGCGGCCAGGCCGATGGACAGGGCAGTCGCCAAAGCTGCGGCAGCCAGCAGCGTCACAGGCGGTCGGACGGCAAACGGCGCGATCAGCGCGGCCGTCCCGAGGCCGACGGTCACCAAGAAGACGGCCGCGCCGACCGCCACGCCGAGCGCCGTGCCCGGCAGGTCATTCAGTGTGGCGGCGACGCCGGCGGCGGTCGACTCGACGTCGAAGCCGAGCACGAGCGCGCCGACGAGAACGCCCGAGAGCCCGGCGGCCAGCGCCCAGGCGCGCAGGGTCCTGATGAGCCCTTCGACGGACTCGACGAGCAGCCACAGCCCGCCGCCAAACGCGCCGATGCCCACCACGAGGCTCACAGCTGCGTGCGCTCGAACACGGCGGACGAGTAGCGCTCAAGCGCCTCCCGCGCCCTCGTGAGAGCTTCCCTGGCCTGCTCCGCGCTGCCGGGACGGGTCATGCCGCCGACCCCAGCAGAGCGCTGAGCCCGGCGATGAGGGCCCCGCCCAACGTGACGGCGCCGAGCGAGCGCGCGAAACCGGTGCCGAAGAAGCGGTGGCGCAGGTAGGCGAGCGCGACGAGCTCGAACGCCACCACGCAGGCGGCCACCACCAGCGCGGTGACGTAGGTCGGGATCAGGAAAGGGAGCGTGTGGAGCGCGCCGCCGGCGAGTGTGCCCGACCCGGTGATGCCGCCACGGACGACCGGATTCCCGCGCTCGGTGGCCTCGCCCGTATCGGAGAGCCCTTCCGAGAAGCCCATGCTGATGCCGGCGCCGAGCGCCGTGGCGAGCCCCGCGAAGAACGCGTATCGGGGGGTCTGGGTGGCCACCGCGACCGCGAAGAGCGGAGCCAGCGATGAGAGCGAGCCGTCGATCAGGCCAACGAGGGCGGGCTGTGCCCGCCTCAGCAGGAACGTCCGATCGGTGATCGGCTGCGTCCTGCTCCGGCTCATCGGCGGGTTGCTGGTGCGAGCTCCGCGAGGTGATCTCGGTCGGGCTGATCCGGCACGGTGCGGACAGGCTCCCGCACGCGCTCGTCGCGGCGCTCGTCAGGGCTTCCGTCCTCCGGACCCTCGTGCCAACCCTCTGGTAGGCGGCCCCAGTGCCGGCGGCGCAGCCCTGACTCGATGGCCGCGCGAGTCTCGCGTTGTTCGATCTGCATTCGGCGCAAGCGCTGCGCGAGCTCGCGAGTGTCGATCCTGGCGGCGCGCTGGGCGTGGGTCTCCATGGATGCGTTCGGCTTCACTGGACACGTTCCTCCGGCGTGAGCAGCCGGTCCGCCTCGACCGGGCCCCAGGTGCCCGACTCGTACGGGTGCAGCTCGGTCACGTCGTCGAGGATCGGGTCGACGATCTCCCACGCCGCCTCGACGGTGTCCTCGCGCGTGAACAGGGCGGGGTCGCCGCGCATGGCGTCGCTCAGGAGGCGCTCGTAGGGAGGCATCTCGTCGGGGTGGTGATCGCGTGCCACCAGCTCGACGTCCTCGCCCACCATCCGCTCGCCGGGCACCTTGGCGCGCGCCCGCAGGGCCAGTGCGACGTTGGGGCTGAGCGTGAAGCGCAGCGCGTTCCGGTCCCCGAGATCGGGCTCGTCGAACACGATCCGGGGCGGGCGGCGCAGCTCCACGAGCACCTCGGTGGCGGTGGTCGGCAGGCGCTTGCCGGCCCGGATGAGGAACGGGACGGCGGCCCAGCGTGAGCTGTCGATGTGCAGTCGCACGGCGGCGAAGGTCTCCACCGTGGAGTCCGGCGCCACGCCGTCCTCGTCGCGGTAGCCGCGGAACTGCCCGCGCACGACGTCGCCGGGAGCGAGCGGCGAGATCGACTTCATCAGCCGCGCCTTCTCGTCGCGCAGCGCCTCCGGGTCGCTTCCGGACGGCGGGTCCATCGCCAGCAGCGTCAGCACCTGGAGCATGTGGTTCTGCACGACGTCGCGGATCGCGCCGGTCTCGTCGTAGAACCGCCCGCGCCCGGCCACGCCGAAGCTCTCGGCCATCGTGATCTGCACGCGCGCGACGTGCTCGCGATTCCAGATCGGCTCGAGGAACGAGTTGGCGAAGCGGAAGTAGAGGAGGTTCTCGACCGGCTCCTTGCCGAGGTAGTGGTCGATGCGGAAGATCGAGCGCTCGGGAAAGACACGGCCGAGCGTCCGGTTGAGCGCGCGCGCCGACGCGAGGTCGCGCCCGAACGGCTTCTCGATCACCACCCTGGCCCCGTCGGCGCAGCGCGAGCGGCCGAGCTCGCGCACGACCGTTCCGAACAGGCTCGGCGGGATCGCCAGGTAGTGGAGCGGGTGCGCCGCGTCACCCAGCTCGCGGCGCAGCGCGTCGAACGTCGCGGGGTCCGAGTAGTCGCCGTCGATGTAGCTCAGCAGCGAGGAGAGCCTCGCGAACGCGGCGTCGTCGATGCCGCCGTGCTCGGCGAGGCTGTCGTGGGCGCGCCGGCGCAGGGTCTCCACGTCGCCGCCCGACTTGGCGACCCCGACGATCGGCACGTCGAGGCGGCCGTGGCGGATCATCGACTGCAGCGCCGGGAAGATCTGCTTGAAGGCCAGGTCACCGGTCGCACCGAAGAACACGAGCGCGTCGGAGCGCGAGGTCATGCAGCCTGCCGGGCCTCGTCGGGCCCGCGGCGCGCGGGCGCGCGGCCGGCGGGCTGCGAGGGGGCAGGTAGGCGTGGCGCCGGCGGAATCGGGCGGGTCACCGGGGGGCCGGCGATCACGTCGATCCGCTCGCCCCAGTGGGAGATCTGCAGCGTCCCGTCGCGCAGCGAGTATGAGGCGTCCCGTGGCCCGACCTGCACACGGAGGTGGCGCCCGCGGTAGATGACGGGGAAGGCCAGCCGCGTGAGGTCGTCCGGCAGCCGGGGGGCGAACGACAGCTCGCCGCCGTGGTCGCGCATACCGCCCAGCCCGGCCATGACGGCAAGCAGCGCGCCGCCCAGCGACGCGATGTGCACCCCGTCGAGAACGTTGTGCTCGAGGTCCTCGAGGTCCATCAGCGCGGCCTCGGCCAGGTAGTCGTACGCGAGGTCGAGATGGCCGACCTCGGCCGCGACGATCGCCTGCACGCACGCCGACAGCGACGAGTCGCGCACGGTCAGCTGCTCGCAGTACTCGAAGTCGCGCCGCTTCTGCTCGGCGGTGAAGGCGTCGCCGCGCGCGTAGAGCGCCAGCACGAGATCGGCCTGCTTGATCACCTGCCTGCGGTACAGCTCGAAGTACGGGCGGTGCAGCAGCAGCGGATACTGGCCGGGCGGCGTGGCATCGAAGTCCCAGCGCTCGTGCGTCGTGAAGTCCTGATCCTGCGGGTGGACGCCGAGCCGGTCGTCGTAGGGCACGTGCATGTGCTCGGCGGCGCTGCGCCAGGATGCGACCTCCTCCCCTGTGACGCCGAGCCTGCGCGCCGCGACGGGGTGCCGCTCGGCGGCGTCGGCGGCGGAGCGCAGGTTCGCCTGCGCCATGAGGTTGGTGTAGACGTTGTTGTCGACCAGCGCCGAGTACTCGTCCGGCCCGGTGACGCCGTCGATGCGGAAGCGCCGGCGCGCGTCGAACTGACCTAGGCTCGCCCACAGCCGCGCGGTCTCGATCAGCAGCTCGACGCCCATCTCGCGCTCGAAGTCCTCGTCGCCGGTGGCCTGCACATAGCGCCGGACCGCGTCGGCCACGTCGGCGTTGACGTGGACGGCCGCGGTGCCCGCCGGCCAGTAGCCCGAGCACTCCTCGCCGTGGATCGTGCGCCAGGGCAGCGCCGCCCCGCGCAGCCCGAGCTGGCGGGCGCGCTCGCGCGCGAGGTCGAGCGTCGCGTGCCGCCAGGCGAGCGCGCCGCGAGCGAGCTCGGGCGCGGTGTACGTGAGGACCGGCAACACGAAGCTCTCGGTGTCCCAGAAGGCGTGCCCGTCATAGCCCGGGCCGGTGAGCCCCTTGGCCGGGATCGCGCGCGTCTCGGCTCGCGCCGACGCCTGGAGCACCTGGAAGAGCGCGAAGCGCAGCGCCTGCTGGATCTCCGGATCGCCGTCGAGCTCGACGTCGGCGACCGACCAGTAGCGGTCGAGATAGCTCCGCTGGGCAGCCGCGAGGCCGTCGAAGCCCTGGGCGAGCGCGTTCTCGAGGCTGGCGTCGACCTGATCGCGCAGCCACTCGATCGACTCCTGCGAGGACCAGTGGTAGGCGAGCAGCTTGACCAGGCGCAGGGGCCGGCCGGGGGCCAGCTCCGCCGAGATCGTGACCCGCCCCAGGTCGGCCTCGCTCTCGACGCGTGTCAGCGGCGTGCCGTCGACCTCGATCACGTGCTCCATGCCGGCGGCGAGCGACAGCCCGCTGCGGCGGGTCGTGTGGGCGAGCACCGCCCGCAGGTCGTCGTGCACCGACAGCCGGCTCTGGAGCACGGCGCCAAGATCGGCGCCGGCGCGCGGGTCGCCGCCGGCTGCGGCGTCCTGCTGGTTGGTCAGCAGGTTCGACTGGAGCGCGACTCGCAGCGGGTCGCCGAGCGCCTCCACCTCGTACGAGATCGCCGCCACGCCGCGGTCCTTGAAGGAGACGAGCCGCCGGCTGACCACCCGCACGGCGCGCCCTGCGGCCGAGCTCCACCGCAGCGTGCGCTCGAGCGTCCCCGCGCGCAGGTCGAGCACGCGCTCATGGTTGTGCAGCCGGCCGCGGTGGACATCGAGCGGCTCGTCTTCCACCAGCAGCCGGATCAGCTTGCCGTCGGTCACGTTGACGACCGTCTGGCCGTCCTCGGGGAAGCCGAACCCGCGCTCTCCGTAGCTGATCGGGTGGGACTCGTAGAAGCCGTTCAGGTACGTCCCGCTCAGCGCGCGCGGCTCGCCCTCGTCGAGGTTGCCGCGCAGCCCGAGATGGCCGTTGGCGAGCGCGAACACCGACTCCGCCTGGGCCAGCACGCCGAGATCGAGCGCGGTCTCGCGCACCGCCCACGGCTCGGCCGGATAGGCGTGGTGGTCGATCACGAGGGCGCGAGCAGCTCGGCCAGGTCCTCGATCACCACGTCGGCGCCGTGCCGCTGCAGCGCGACGGCGTGACGGGCGCGATCGACTCCCACCACGTACCCGAAGCGACCGGCGCGGCCCGCCGCCACACCGGCGAGCGCGTCCTCGAACACGGCTCCGGCGGCGGGCTCGACGCCGAGCTCGCGCGCGGCGGCGAGGAAGGCATCGGGCGCCGGCTTGCCGTTGAGATGATCGCGCTCGATCGTGGTGCCGTCGACCCGGACGTCGAACAGGTCCGCGATCCCGGCCGCCTCGAGCATCTCGCGGCAGTGCTCGCTCGAGGACACCACGGCGGTCCCCAACCCGGCGCCGCGCACCGCATGAACGAAGCGAACCGAGCCCGGATACGCCTCGACGCCGTATTCGCGGATCAGCCGCAGGACGATCTCGTTCTTGCGGCTCGCGAGTCCTGCCACGGTCTCCGCCGCAGGCGGGTCCGAGGCGGAGCCCTGCGGCAGCGTGATCCCGCGCGAGCGCAGGAACGAGCGCACGCCGTCGGAGCGCGGCTTGCCGTCGACGTACTCGTCGTAGTCGGCGGCGGCGTCGAACGGCCGAAACGGCTCGCCGGTCCGGGCGGCGCGCCGGCGCATGAAGGCGTCGAACGCCTGCTTCCACGCCACCGCGTGGAGCGTCGCCGTCTGGGTGAGCACGCCGTCCATGTCGAACAGGCACGCCGTGATCCCGTCCGGCAGCCGGACGGTTCCCGCGGGGGTGTCGGCGATCAGCGTCATCGTGGACGAATGCTCGCCGGCGGCCGCCCGCTTGTCGTCGGCCGCGAGGCGGATCTCTCGTCTAATGCGGGAGCGGTAGCCGCCGTCGGCCCGTACGTGCCACGGGGGAGTGCTTCCGGCTCGCGAGCCGTGCGGCGGGGTCCAGGAGATCGAGCTCGAGCTGCCGGAGGTTCTCGAGGTGCTGGCTCGCGAACAGCAGTCCGAGCGCCGCGCGGATCCCCGCCTGGTCACCGCCGGCGACGGCCTCGCGCACGCACCGGAGCACGCGTCGTCGACCCTCCCCGTCGCGGTCGTGCGGGGGAGGAGGCGCCGCGGAATCCGCGACGGTGTCGCCGAGGGCGACGCACCACGAGCGGAGCGCGTCCGCCTCGCGGTCGAGCGCGCCGGCGCAGCCTTGTAGGCGGGCCCCGTCGTGCGCGATCGCCAGCAGTGACTGTGCGGCGAGCCGCACGCGCGTCGCTCCCGCCACCAGGGTTCCCAGACTCTCCAGATCGAGCCGGTCGGCGCCGGGCTCCGCCGGCAGCTGGCGAAAGGCGTCGTCGAGCCGGTGGGCGGCAGCACGAGCGGCGCTCCCGGCGCGCTGCACGGAGTCGTTCTCCGACGGGCGCCCGAGCGCTCGGACCGCGCCGGCGACGTAGTCGGCGCTCAGCGCGAACGCCTCGGCCACGCTGAGTCGTGCGAGGAAGCCGGCCCCGCGCGGCCACAGCAGCAGCCCGACCGCAAGGCTGATCCCGAAGCCGATCGTCACGTCCTCGACGCGGACGAGCCCGACCATCCAGCCCGTGGGCTGGATGATGTTGAACAGGACCAGCACCACGCCGGTGAAGGCCGCCTGCCCGGCGGCGAAGGACATGTGCCGGGGCGCGTAGGCGGCCAGGAGGACCGCGACGGGCAGCACCGCCCACAGCACCCGCTCATCGGTGCCGATGACGAGGATGAGCCCAACGCCGCCCACGACGCCGACGGCCGTCCCGGCGAGCGCGCTGACGATCGTCGAGCCGGTGCCGAGCGCATTGGAGCGCAGCACCGACAGGGTTCCGAGGACCACCCAGAACGCATGCTGCAGGCTCGCCTGCTGGGCGACGAACGTGGCGATGGCCAGCGCTGTGGCGCCGCGGACGCTGTTGCGAAACCAGACCGACCGCAGGCTGACGTACCCGGCCGCGAGCTTGCCCACCGCCCTGGTCGATGCGCCGACCCGGCGTCGCGGGTCCAGGACGGGGGCCGCCGACTCTGCGGCGAGCGGCGCATTGGCGCCGATCTCCCCCGCGGCGTAGGACAGCTCGCGCATCCTGAACGAGGGCTCGAGCGCCGAAAGCAGCGCGGCATCGTCCTGGGCGGCCGGCAAGTCGGCAACCGCGCTCGCCAGCGACTCGTACACCGCTTCCCGCGCCCGCTCCAGCCGGTCGAGATCGGGCCGGCCGTCGCGGCCGTCCAGGCTCGCCGCACTGGCGCGCAGTGCGGCGGCGGCGGCCGCGATGACCTCGCGGTTCTCGCGGCGGCACACCACGGGCATGCCCTCCGCCTCGCCGGTCGCCGGCAGCATCAGCGACCCGAGCCACTCGAGCTCGTCGACGAGCACCGCGAGCGCCGCCGTCGATCCGGTCGCGCCGGTCGGGCGGTACGGCGTCGCGAGGAAGCGCCGGCGCAGATCGGCGACGGCGTCGCGGGCGGCGCCGACGCGGGCGGCGAACAGTGACGAGTCGCCGATCAGCTTGGCCTCGAGGACGTCGCAGAGGGCGGCGCATGCCCGCGCCGATGCGGCGCGCAACTCCTCCCGCGGCCGCGGTGGCCACAGCACCATCACGGCGGCGATCCCTGCTCCGCAGGCCAGCGCCCAGCCCGCGAGGCGGTCTGGCACCGCCGCGAGGGGCGCGGGGACGTTCGCCGCGAGGATGAAGCTCAGCAGGGCCGCGAACCCCCCGGCGGCGAGCTGGCCGTTGATCACCCCCGAGAGGAGGATCGCCAACCCGATCGCCGCCATCGCGGCCGTCGCCGCCACGGGGCTGCGGGAGCACAGCGTTCCGAGCGTGACCAGCACGGCGCCGGCGCAGGCAAGGCTCAGATAGGCCCCGAGCCGGCTGCGACGCGACCCGCCGAAGTCCGCCAGCACCAGGATCGCGAACGAGCCGAACGCCGAGAAGATCGTCGTCTGCGGCCGACCGACGACGTAGTCCGCGAACGCGAACACGGCCGGCATGACGATCGCGGCCCGTGCGGCGCTCTTGAGGGAGGCTCGTTCGAGGCCACGCACGCCGCAGGAATCGTCGCCCAGGCAGGCGGGCTTGTCGTCGGCCCGGGGGCGACTGTGCGCGCTGCGACGGCCGGTGTACGCGCCGGCGCCGGCTGCGCTCGCGCGTCCTCCGGTACGCCTCGGGGCGCAGGGAGAAGAGTGGCCACGAGGCCGACGACAGGCGCGCCGCGCCGGCCGAACATGGGTCGCCGTGAGCACCGACGCCCTTCCGCTGCGCACCATTCGCACGTTCATCCCGGCGCGCCTCGACCGGCTGCCGTGGTCGCGCTTCCACTGGCGCGTCGTGGCCGGGCTGGGGACGGTGTGGATCCTCGACGGGCTCGAGATCACGATCGTCGGTTCGGTCGGCTACTGGGGCCCGGGACGCTTCCGGGCCGCGCTGCGCGAGGCCGTCGACGAGGGCCGTGCGCAGCGCCTCTCGCGCAGCACCTACGCCCCGGGCGAGCCGAGCGCCGCCTTGGCGAGGCGGTGAACGTGCCGAGCGACCTCGACGCACTGTGCGTCAACACGATCCGCACGCTCAGCATCGACGCGATCCAGAAGGCGAACTCGGGGCACCCCGGCACGCCGATGTCGATGGCGCCGGTCGCGTACGCGCTGTGGCAGCGGTTCCTGCGCTTCGACCCGCAGGACCCGACCTGGCCCAATCGCGACAGGTTCGTCCTGTCGGCCGGCCATGCCTCGATGCTCCTGTACGCGCTCCTGCACCTGACCGGCGTGCGGGCGGTCGACGCCGACTATGAGGTCGTCGGCGAGCCCTCGGTCAGCCTCGACGACATCAAGCGGTTCCGCCAGCTCGACTCCAAGGCCGCCGGCCATCCCGAGTATCGCTGGACGTCCGGGGTCGAGGCGACGACCGGGCCGCTCGGCCAGGGGATCGCGACCAGCGTGGGGATGGCGATCGCGAGCCGCTGGCAGGCCGCTCACTTCAACCGCCCCGGTTTCGAGCTGTTCGACTTCGACGTCTACGCGCTCTGCGGCGACGGCTGCCTGATGGAGGGGGTGTCGGGCGAGGCGGCGTCGCTGGCCGGGCACCAGCGGCTCTCGAACCTCTGCTGGATCTACGACAACAACCACATCTCGATCGACGGCCGGACCGAGATCACCTACGACGACGACGTCGCGGCGCGCTTCATCGGCTATGGCTGGAACGTCACGCGAGTCGGAGACGCGAACGACCTCGAGCTGGTCACGCGCGCGTTCGAGACGTTCCGCGCGGAGCCGGAGCGGCCGACGCTGGTCATCGTCGACAGCCACATCGGCTACGGCTCGCCGCACAAGCACGACACCCCCGCGGTGCACGGCGAGCCGCTGGGCGAGGAGGAGGTGCGGGAGACCAAGCGCGCCTACGGGTGGCCGGAGGACGCGCAGTTCCTGGTCCCCGACGGCGTCTACGAGCACTTCGCGACCGGGATCGGGGCGCGCGGCGGGCGCCTGCGCAGCGACTGGGAACGGCTGCTCGCCGGGTACGAGCACAGCGCGCCCGGGCCGGCCGCAGAGATCGGGCTGATGCAGCGGCGCGAGTTGCCCGACGGCTGGGACCGCCACCTCCCGAGCTTCGAGCCGGACGCCAAGGGGATCGCGACGCGGAAGGCGTCGAACCGGGTCCTGAACGCGATCGCGCCGGCGGTTCCGTGGCTGCTCGTCGGCTCCGCCGACCTGACCGACTCGACGGCGGTCGGCCTGAGCTTCGACGACGTGCAGCCGTTCCAGCCGGCGACCCGTTCGGGGCGGCAGCTGCACTACGGGATCCGCGAGCACGAGGCGGCCGCGACCTCCAACGGCCTCGCGCTCTCCAAGCTGCGCCCCGTGTGGTCGACCTATCTCATCTTCTCCGACTACGCGCGCCCCGCGATCCGCCTGTCGGCGCTGATGGAGCTGCCGGTCATCCACGTCTTCACCCACGACTCGATCGGCCTCGGCGAGGACGGCCCCACCCACCAGCCGGTCGAGCAGCTCGCCTCGCTGCGCGCGATCCCGGGACTGAACGTGATCCGCCCCGCCGACGCCAACGAGGTCGCCGAGGCGTGGCGACTGGCGATGGAGCAGCGCCACCAGCCGGTGGCGCTGGTCCTCACGCGCCAGGACGTGCCGGTGCTCGACCGCTCGCGCTACGCACCGGCGGAGGGGCTGCGGCGCGGCGGCTACGTGCTCGCCGACGCCCCGAGCGAGGAGCCGGAGGTGATTCTGATCGCGACCGGCAGCGAGCTGGCGCTCGCGGTGGCCGCCTACGAAGAGCTCGTCGCCGCCGGCATCCGTGCCCGCGTCGTCAGCTTGCCGTCCTGGCACCTGTTCGACCAGCAGCCGCGGGCGTACCGGGATGCCGTGCTGCCCCCCACGGTCACCGCGCGGGTCTCGATCGAGGAGGCCTCGACGCTCGGCTGGGACCGCTACGTCGGCCCCGACGGGGCGATGATCGGCATGCACGCGTTCGGCTCCTCCGCGCCCCTCAAGGACCTGCAGACAAGGTTCGGCTTCACCCCGGAGCGGGTGGCCGAGACCGCCAAGGAGCTGATCTCATGAACCCCACGCAGCGACTGCACGAGCTCGGCCAGAGCCTCTGGCTGGACAACATCACCCGCGACCTGCTCACCTCCGGCACCCTGAAGCGGTACATCGACGAGCTCGGGATCACGGGGTTGACGTCGAACCCGACGACCTTCGACCACGCGTTCCAGACGACCGACGCCTACGACGACGCGATCCGCTCGGCGTCCCAGCGCTCGCCCGAGAACGTCTTCTTCGCACTGGCGATCGATGACCTGCGCGCCGCCGCCGACCTGTTCCGCGGGATCTGGGATCGCACGGACGGCGTCGACGGCTGGGTGTCGCTCGAGGTGTCACCGCGGCTCGCGTACGACCCGCAGGGCACCATCGAGGCCGCCGCCGAGCTGTTCGCGCAGGCCGACCGCCCCAACCTCTTCATCAAGATCCCGGGCACCGAGTCGAGCCTGCCGGCGATCGAGGAGGCGATCTTCGCCGGGGTGCCGGTGAACGTGACCCTGCTGTTCAGCGCCGAGCACTACCTGGCGGCGGCCGACGCGTACCTGCGAGGCGTGGAGCGGCGGATCGACGCCGGGCTGCCTGCCGCGGTCGGGTCGGTCGCCTCGCTGTTCGTGAGCCGCTGGGACACCGCGCACGAGTCGACCGACCAGCCCGCGGAGCTGCACGACGCGCTCGGCATCGCGCAGGCCAAGCGCACCTACCGCGCCTACCGCGAGCTGCTCGAATCCGCGCGCTGGCAGCGGCTCGCGAACGAGGGGGCGAGACCGCAGCGGCTGCTGTGGGCCAGCACCGGGACCAAGGACCCGGACGCGTCGGACGTCCTGTACGTGCGCGCGCTCGCGGCGCCGCTCACGGTCAACACGATGCCCGAGAAGACGCTGCTCGCGTTCGCCGACCACGGCGAGGTGACGGACTTCCTGCCCGCCGACGGGGGCGACGGCGACCAGGTGATCGCCCGCTTCGCCGCCGCGGGCGTCGACATCGACCGGGTCGCGGCGCGGCTGCAGTCCGAGGGAGCCGAGAAGTTCGTCGGCTCGTGGGATGACCTGATGGTCACGATCTCGCGCAGGACCGCGGCGCTGACGGCTGCCGGCTGAGGGACGCGACATGACGACCATGACAACCGCTCCACTCCGCCGGCGCGCTGCCTGGAGCGCGCTCGAAGCCCACCATCGGGCGATCGAGGACCGTCACCTGCGCGACCTGTTCGCGGAGGATCCCGGGCGCGGCGAGCGTCTGGTGGTCGAAGGCGCCGGCGTCCTGCTGGACTACTCGAAGAACCGGATCACCGACGAGACGATCTCGCTGCTGGTCGCCCTCGCCGAGGAGTCAGGGCTCCCCCGGCGGATCGAGGCGATGTTCTCGGGCCAGACGATCAACGTCACCGAGCACCGCGCCGTGCTGCACACGGCGCTGCGCGCGCCCAGGGGCACGCGGATCGAGGTCGATGGCAAGGACGTCGTTCCCGAGGTGCACGCGGTGCTCGACCGGATGTCGGACTTCGCTGACCGGGTCCGCGGCGGCGAGTGGACGGGTCACACCGGCAAGCCGATCCGCAACGTGGTCAACATCGGGATCGGCGGCTCCGACCTCGGGCCGGTGATGGCCTGCGAGGCGCTCCGGCACTACTCGCGGCGCGACATCATGTTCCGCTTCGTCTCGAACGTCGACGGCACCGACTTCGCCGAGGCGACCCGTGACCTCGACCCCGAGGAGACGCTGTTCATCGTCTCGTCCAAGACCTTCACGACCCTCGAGACGATGACCAACGCGCGGACGGCGCGGCAGTGGACGCTGGCGGCGCTCTCGGACGAGGCCGCGATCGCCAGGCACTTCGTCGCGGTCTCCACCAACGCCGCCGAGGTGTCGGCGTTCGGGATCGACACCGAGAACATGTTCGGGTTCTGGGACTGGGTCGGCGGCCGCTACTCGATGGACTCGGCGATCGGCCTGTCGACGATGCTCGCGATCGGGCCGGAGCGCTTTCGCGAGATGCTCGCGGGATTCCACGCGATGGACGAGCACTTCCGCACGGCGCCGCTGCGGGAGAACCTGCCCGCGATCATGGGCCTGCTGGCGGTCTGGTACGCGGACTTCTTCGGCGCCCAGACGGTGGCGGTGCTCCCGTACGAGCAGTACCTCAAGCGCTTCCCCGCCTACCTGCAGCAGCTCACGATGGAGTCCAACGGCAAGTCGGTGACGCTCGACGGCGAGCGCGTGGACTATGAGACCGGCGCCATCTACTGGGGCGAGCCGGGCACCAACGGCCAGCACTCCTTCTACCAGCTGATCCACCAGGGGACGAGGCTGATCCCGGCCGACCTGATCGGGTTCCTGCACCCGCTCAACCCGCTCGGCGACCACCACGACCTCCTGATCGCCAACGTGTTCGCCCAGGCCGAGGCACTGGCGTTCGGCAAGACCGCCGACGAGGTGCGCGCGGAGGACCCCGACGAGCGGCGCGTCCCGCACCGCACCTTCGAGGGCAACCGGCCGACGAACACGATCCTCGTCGACCGCCTCACCCCGAAGACCCTCGGCAAGCTCGTCGCGCTGTACGAGCACAGCGTCTTCACCCAGGGCACGGTCTGGGGGATCAACTCGTTCGACCAGTGGGGCGTCGAGCTGGGGAAAGCGCTGGCCCAGCGGATCGCCGGCGAGCTGATGAACGAGACGGAGCCGGACCTCGCCCACGACTCGTCGACGAACGCGCTCATCAACCGGTACCGCAATTCACGGAACGGAACGGAGAGCTAGCAATGGCACAGCTTGGAATGGTCGGCCTCGGCCGGATGGGCGCCGGCATCGTCCGGCGCCTGATGCGCGACGGGCACGACTGCGTCGTCTACGACGTCAGCGCCGACGCGGTGGCAGAGCTCGAGCGCGAGGGCGCCACGGGAACGACCACGCTCGAGGACTTCGTCCACGCGCTGGACAAGCCACGGGCCGCCTGGGCGATGGTCCCCGCTGGCATCACCGGCCGGGTCGTCGACCAGCTCGCGGAGCTGATGGAGCACGACGACGTCATCGTCGACGGCGGCAACAGCTACTACCGCGACGACATCGCGCGCGCGAACAAGCTGCGGCCGACAGGGATCCACTACATCGACTGCGGGACCAGCGGGGGCGTGTTCGGCCTCGAGCGCGGCTTCTGCGTGATGATCGGCGGCGATGAGGAGCCGGTGCGGCGCCTCGACCCGATCTTCAGGTCGATCGCTCCCGGCGAGACGTCCGCACCGCCCACGCCGCGGCGGAACGGCGATGGCCGCACCGCGCAGCACGGCTACCTGCACTGCGGTCCCGCCGGCGCAGGCCACTTCGTGAAGATGGTCCACAACGGGATCGAGTACGGCGTCATGGCCGCCTACGCGGAGGGCCTGAACGTCCTGCACCGCGCCAACGTCGGCAAGCAGGTGGCGCAGGCGAGCGCGGAGGTCGCGCCGCTCAGCGAGCCCGAGTACTACCAGTACGACATCGACATCCCGGAGGTCGCCGAGGTGTGGCGGCGCGGCAGCGTGATCGAGTCTTGGCTCCTCGATCTGACCGCCGCAGCGCTCGCCGCCGATCCAAGGCTCGAGGCCCTTTCGGGCCGCGTCTCGGACTCCGGCGAGGGGCGCTGGACGCTCCACGCCGCGATCGACGAGGGGGTCCCGGTCCCAGTGCTCTCCGCATCGCTGTACGAGCGCTTCAGCTCCCGTGGCGAGTCGCACTTCGCCGACCAGCTCCTGTCGGCCATGCGCCAGCAGTTCGGCGGGCACCACGAGCTCACGATGCCATGAAGCCACTCGCGATCCTCTTCGACATCGACGGCACGCTCATCACGACAGGCGGCGCAGGAGCGGTCGCGTGGCGGCGGGCGTTCGAGGAGCTGTACGGCATCCCGGCCGACATCGGGCAGTTCAGCGACGCCGGCATGACCGATCCCGAGGTCGGCGCCAAGACCTTCGCCGCCGTGATCGGCCGCGAGCCCACGCCGCGCGAGCTCACGCGCGTAATCGCGACGCGGCTGAAGCACCTCCCCGACACGGTGAGCGAGTCCGAGGGCTACCGGGTGCTCGACGGCGTCGAGGAGCTGCTTCCGCAGCTGGCGGACGAGGGCTACCTGCTCGGCGTCACCACCGGCGGGACCGACTCCGCGGCGCATATCAAGCTCGCGCGCGCGAACCTCGGGCGCTGGTTCCCGGTGGGCGGCTACGGATCGGACTCCACCAACCGCACCGAGCTCACGAAGATCGCGATTCAGCGCTGCGGGCGGATGCTGGGCATGGACCTCGACCCGAGGCGCGTGCTGGTGATCGGCGACACGCCGCTCGACATCGCGGCGGCGCACGGCGCACACGCGATCGGCGTCGGCGTCGCCAGCGGGCACTTCTCCGAGGACAAGCTGGAGCGCGCAGGGGCGGACTACGTGCTGGCGTCGCTGCGATCGCCGCTGCCGATTGCGAGCACGACATCAGCGGTGTGACCGACGTCGAGCACGAGAAGCGCGCCAGCGCGGAGGTCGCCGCGGCCCTCGTCGAGGACGGGATGACCGTCGGGCTGGGCACCGGGTCGACCGTGCATTACCTGCTGCCGGCCATCGCCGCGCGCCGGATCACCATCCGCTGCGTCGCGACGTCGGTGCGCACTGAGGGCGAGGCGCGCGATCTGGGCTTCGACGTCGGCCCGCTCGAGCGGCTCGACCGGCCGCTCGACATCGCGATCGACGGCGCCGACCAGATCGCGCCCGACGGGTGGCTGATCAAGGGCGGAGGCGCCGCGCACACTCGCGAGAAGATCGTCGCGTCCGCCGCGCACCGCTTCGTGGTCATCGCCTCCTCGAACAAGGTCGTGGATCGGCTCTCACCGCCGGTGCCGCTCGAGCTGCTCGAATACGGGCTTCCCGTGACGCTGCGGGCGCTGGCGCCGACCACCGTGCGCGACGTGCCGCACAGCCCGGATGGCGGGGTGATCGCCGACTTCGAGGGCGAGGTGGAGGATGCTGCGAGCCTTGCCGCGCGCCTGGCGGCGACGCCGGGCGTGGTCGAGCACGGTCTGTTCGAGCCGGCGCTCGTCGCGGACATCCTCATCGCCCGCCAGGGCACCGTGGAGCATCGACGACCGAAGGGATCGTGATCGTGAACGGTCGGCGCCACGTGATCGTCGTGGGCGGCGGGTTCGCGGGCCTCGGCTGCGTGCGCGAGCTCGCCCGCCACCCCGATGTGCGCGTAACGCTGATCGATCGCAACAACTACCACCAATTCCAGCCGCTGCTCTATCAGGTGGCCACCTGCCAGATCCCGCCGAGCGACATCGCGTACTCGCTGCGCCGGCTGTTCCCACGAGCACGCGAACGTGGACGTCAAGCTCGACGAGGTCGTCGCCGTCGACCCCGACACGCACACCGTCGCCGCCGCCGACGGCGACACCTGGACGGGCGACGCGGTCGTGCTCGCCGCAGGATCGGTGCCGAACTTCTTCCGCACGCCGGGCGCCGACGTCAACAGCTTCCCGCTCTACTCGCTCGACGACGCCGACCGGCTGCGGTCGCGGATCCTGAGGGTGTTCGAAGACGCCGATCGCGACCCCAGCCTCATCGACCGCGGAGCGCTCAACTTCGTGGTCGTAGGCGGTGGCCCGACCGGCGTCGAGGTGGCCGGCGCGCTCGGCGACATGATCCACGAGACGATGGGCGTCGAGTATCGCGACCTCGCGGTGACGGCGGCGCAGGTGCACGTCGTCGACCTCGGCCAGGCCTTGCTGAGCGGGTTCTCCAGCGCGGCCCACCACTACGCGGCCAAAGTGCTCCAGCGCAAGGGCGTGCGGCTCCACATGGGCGTCGCCGTGAGCGAAGTCGCGCCCGACCACGTGAAGCTGGCCGACGGCACGACGATCCCCACGCGCTGCGTCGTGTGGGGCGGTGGGCTGATGGCGGCACCGGTGGCTGCCGCCACGGGTCTGCAGCCTGGCCGGGGAGGCCGGATCGACGTGCGCTCGGATCTGACCGTCGAGGGCACGAACCGCGTCTACGTCGTCGGCGACATCGCGAACATCCGGGGGCCCGACGGGGATCCGCTCCCGCAGCTCGGCTCGGTGGCGCTGCAGAGCGGCACCTGCGCAGCCGAGAACATCGTCGCGGACTTCGCCGGCCACCCGCGCCGGCCGTTCCGTTACCACGACAAGGGGATCATGGCGATGATCGGGCGCGGCGCCGCGATCGCCGAGGTGGGCGCCCACCGCCACCAGCTCCGCGGGGTGGTCGCCTTCGCGGCATGGCTGGGCGTGCACGCCTTCCTGATGACCGGCGTGCGCAACCGCATCGACGCGCTCATCAACTGGAGCTGGGACTACTTCTCCAAGACGCACGGACCTCAGGTGCTCGACCGCTCGGACGCGACCCGGATCGACTGGGGCCCCGAGCCGGACGGTCCGCCGACGCCTCGCTCTCCCCATCACCAGGTTCAGGGACGGGCAGCGTCGCGGTGATCGTGGTGCCGCCGCCCGGGGGGCTGTGCACCGTCAGGTCGCCGTTGAGGGCGGCGGCGCGGTCGTGCAGGCCGAGCAGCCCGGAGCTGGCGTCCAGGCGGGCGCCGCCGGCGCCGTCGTCGCGCACCTCGAGATACAGCGCGGCGTCGTCGACGAACGCCGTGACCTCGGCGCTGCGGGCGCCGGCGTGCTTGACCACGTTCGTCAGCGCCTCGGCGACGATGAAGTAGGCGGTCGCCTCCAGCGCCGGCGGCAGCCGCTGGTCGGTGACGTCGACCGACACCGGCAGCCGCACGCGCGCGAGTAGCGTCTCGATCCCGGCCCGCAGCCCGCGGTTGAGCGATGCCGGCAGGATCCCGTGCGCGAGGTCGCGCAGCTCGGCCATCGCGCGCTCGGCGTGCTCGAGCGCCTCCCCGACCAGCTCCACCGCCGGCCCCTCCTGGTCGCCCAGTGCCCGCCGGGCGAGCTTGAGCGTGATCACGGTGTGCACGAGGCGCTGCTGGGCGCCGTCGTGCAGGTCGCGCTCGAACCGGCGGCGCGTCTCGTCGGCGGTGGCGACCACGCGCGCGCGCGAGGCAGCCAGCTCCGCCCTGCTCTGGGCGTTCGCGATCGCGGTCGCGACCAGCTCGGTGAACTGCGCCATCCGCCCCTCGGTGCCGGCCGACAGCGCCTGCTCCCGCTTCCACGCGGCCACCATCACCCCCCACAACCGGTCCTCGACCACGATCGGCGCCCCCACCGACGCGCGGATCCCCTGCCCGTGCAGCACCGCCGCGATCGACCCGCGCGCGCCCTCGTAGCTGTCCATCCGCGCCGGCCGGCCGCTCCGCAGCACCGTCGCCACCACGCTGTCGCCCTCCAGCGTGAACCGCTCGCCGTCGGCGATCTGCACCCCCGGCCCGCCGCGGCCGGCGACGCCGGTCGCCGTCCGGTCGCCCTCGTAGCGCAGCAGCCGCGTCACGTCCGCCCCCAGTAGCCGGCGCACCTCCGCCGCGACCGCGTCAAACAGCTCCGGCGCCGGCACCGCGCGCGCCACCAGCGTCGCCACCCGCCGCAGCGCCGCCTGCTCGTCCGCCAACCGCCGCAGCTCGTCGCGGCTCGCCTCCAGCGACCCGCCCATCGTGTTGAACGCGCGCTCCAGCGCGCCGATCTCCCCTACCCCCGTCTCCGGCATCCGCGTCGCCAGATCGCCGCCCGCGAGCCGGCCCGCCATCGCCGCCGCCCGCCGCACCGGGATCGCGATCGCGCGCGTCAGATACCCGCCGAACAACACGATCAACAGCATCGACCCCGCCAGACCGA
>JBOGYU010000026.1:0-20831 GCA_050696935.1 Solirubrobacteraceae bacterium
CAGCTACCCCGACAAGATCACGGTCTCAGACGCCGAACTCGCCTCGGTCCAGATCGACCGCGACCCCTTCCACCCAGAGTGGAACTACACCATCAACCCGCGGACTTGAAGATCGACAAGCCCTTAGTGTCGCCCCGGCGCCGCCTCACGGCGCGCCTCGGACGCGGCGAGCGACTCGATGCGCGCCCCCAGCTCGCGCTGGCGCTCGCGCAGCGCGGCCGGCGCATCGCTTCTCGCGGGAGAACAGCACGCGCGCCGTCCCTGGCGCATGCGCCACAGCATGTGCGCCGGACACGCCAGCGCGACCGCTGCGATCGCGATCGCGACCGCCGTGCTCACCGCCGCGTCTCCGCGACCGACGGCGGCGGCGCGTCGCGCTCCAGGCGCTCGATCTCGGCGCCCAGCCGACGATGCTCGGCCTGCAGCTCCTCCACGCTCGTCGGCTCGCGGTCCGTCTTTGAGCCCGACCGCATGCCCTTGGCCATGAACCACATCATCAACCCCATCCCCACCGGACAGGCGAGGACGACAAGGCCCAGCAGAACGCTCTCCATGGCGGTGTCCCTCGTGCCGACAACAACGTACGAAGCCACATAGTAGAGCAGCTACTATCGCACTTCGTAGATTCGTCGGGACGGAGGATGTGCGTGAGCAGCAGGCTGGCCGAGAAGCAGCGTCGACGGGCAGAGCGCGAGGCCCGCGAGCGCCAACTGGCCGCGGGTGAGCGCGACACGCGGCGGCTGCGGCTGACGGGCGCGGTGGCGCTGGCGGCGGTCGGCCTCGTTGGCGTGGCGGCGCTGACCACGCTCGGCAACTCCGGCAATGAGCGGCTGCCGGCGGGGTCCGAGCGGGCGTTCGGCCAGCACTACGCCGGCATCGAGCAGCGCCGCGTCGCCGCCGGTGTGTCCACGATGGCCGCGCCGAGCGCGAACGAGCACACGCACCCGCGTCTCGCCGTCTGGGCAAACGGCCAGCGAGTGCCCGTGCCGGCCGACATCGGCATCGACCCGCGCAACGACCCCGGGCAGATGGCCGGGCTGCACACCCACGACGACAGCGGCACCATCCACACCGAGGGCCAGGCCGACGCGACGCTCGGGCAGTTCTTCGCCGTCTGGGGCGTGCCCTTCTCCGAGGATCGCCTCGGCCCCTACCGCGCTGGCAACGGCGGCGTCGTGCAGCTGTGGGTCGACGGCAAGCCGTCGACCGCGTTCGGGGCGCTCGGGCTCGCCGACGGCCAGGACATCCGCATCGCCTTCGGCCCGAAGCGCGCCACGCCCCCGGCCGCCTGACCGCGAGAAGCGACGGCACTCGAGCGCTGGGAGCCGGCCGTCGCTCGCGGGGCGGCCCACCGGCGACCAGCAATCGATGTAACGCACGCGGCGCTGTTAGGACAGGACGTACTACGCCGGATCGTAGCCCTTGCTACGTTTTGTATCGACCCCACCCCGGGTGGGGTGCCTGGCACGAAAGGAAACCCGTGGATCAGAGCAACAAGCGAGCCGTCCTCAATCGCCTGAAGACCGTGCGCGGGCATCTCGACGGCGTCATCCGGATGGTCGAGGCCGAGGAGTACTGCGTCGACCTCATGAAGCAGATCGCCGCGCTGCAGTCGTCGCTTGAGCGCGCCAACCGACTCGTGCTGACGAACCACCTCGAGACCTGCTTCTCAGACGCGGTTCAAGAAGGGCGCGGGCCGGCGGCGATCGCGGAGCTCGTCGAGACGCTGAAGTTCAACGGGGCCCTGACCGGGCCCGACCTGGTCCTGCTCTCGGAGCCGCGCCCGCATACCGGCGCCGCTCCGACTCCGACGCATCCTGAGGAGGCGGCGTAGGTGGCGGACGCCACCGTCACTCATCGCGACCCCGATGGCCTGCGCGGCGACGTCGCCGTGCCCGAGCGAGCCGAGCTCGCGATCGAGGGCATGAGCTGCGCGTCGTGCGCCAACCGTGTCCAGCGCACGCTCGCCAACCATGAAGGGGTCGCGCAGGCGCGCGTGAACTTCGCGACGGGACGCGCCGCCGTCGACTTCGATCCGCAGGCGGTCAGCGTCGATGACCTGCTCGGCAGCGTCGGTTCCCTCGGATATTCGGCTTCGGTCCCGGCCGGCGCGCAGGACCAAGCCGAGGACGCAAACGAGATCGAGCGCCGAGCGTGGTTGCGTCGCGTGCTGCCCGCGTGGCCGCTGGCCGCCGGCGTGATGCTCCTGGCCTACGCCTTCGCGGAGGACGGATGGGCCCGCTGGCTGTCCCTGGCACTGACCGTCCCGGTGCAGTTCTGGGCGGGCTGGCCGATCCTGGCCAGCGGGCTCGCCCGGGCCCGGCGCCTGACCGCGAACATGGACACCCTCATCGCACTGGGGACGCTGACGGCGTTCACCTACTCGACGGTGGAGCTGTTCGCGGGCGGTGATCTGTACTTCGAGACCGCGGCCTTGATCGTCGCCTTCATCCTCACCGGCCGCTATTTCGAAGCGCGCGCGCGTTCGCGCGCGTCCGGCGCGATCCGCCGGCTGCTCGAACTGGGCGCCAAGGAGGCTCGCGTTGTCGTGGACGGCGGCGAGCGCCTGATTCCTGTCGACCGGGTGCGGGTTGCCGATCTCCTTCGAGTCCGTCCCGGCGAGAAGATTCCGGTCGACGGCGAGGTCGTCTCGGGGACCTCGACCGTCGACGAGTCGATGCTCACCGGTGAGTCGGTGCCCGTCGAAAAGCAGCCCGGCGACGCGGTCGCCGGCGCCACGGTGAACGCCAACGGCGCGCTCACGGTACGGGCGACGGCAGTCGGCGCTGACACGGCGCTGGCGCAGATCGTCCGGCTCGTCGAGCAGGCGCAGTCGGGTAAGGCGCCGGTACAGCGTCTCGTCGACCGGGTCTCGGCCATCTTCGTGCCGGTGGTCTTGGCCATCGCCGCGGCGGCGTTCCTGGTCTGGTGGCTGGCGCTGGGCGACCCGACCGGCGGCGTGCTCGCGGCCGTTGCCGTGCTGATCATCGCCTGCCCATGTGCGTTGGGCTTGGCGACTCCGACCGCGCTGCTGGTCGGAACGGGCCGAGGCGCGGCTCTGGGCGTCTTGATCAAGGGCGGCGAGGTGCTCGAGCGCTCTCGCAGGGTTACGACGGTGCTCTTCGACAAGACCGGCACGCTGACGCGCGGCCAGATGAGCCTCGTCGACATCGACGCCAGCGCTGGCGACACTCCAGACGAGGTCCTGCGCTGGGCGGCCGCCGCCGAGGCATCCTCGGAGCACCCGATCGCCGCCGCGATCGTCGCAGGCGCTCGCTCCCGAGCGCTCACCGTGCCAGAGGTCGAGTCCTTCGAAGCCGTTCCCGGACATGGAATCATCGCCCGTGCCGGCGGACGCGAGGTCGTCGCCGGCCGCCGCAAGCTGATGGCCGACCGGGGCCTGCCGCTGGGTCCCGCACTCGAGCTGAAGGCGCAGGCGTGGGAGGCGCTGGGGCGCACCGTCGTCTTCGCGGGCTGGGACGGCGAGACGCGCGGCGTGCTCGCCGTGGCCGACACGCTCAAGGACGAGGCGCCGGCGGTCGTCGCCGGCCTGCACCGACTCGGACTCAGGATCGTGATGATTACCGGCGACAACGCCCGGACCGCCGAGGCGATCGGCGCCGCGGTCGGCGCCGACGACGTGATCGCCGAGGTCCTCCCGCAGGACAAGGTCACAGAGGTGCGACGACTGCAGGCGGCGGGCGACGTGGTCGCGATGGTCGGCGACGGGATCAATGACGCACCCGCGCTCGTTCAGGCCGACCTCGGCATCGCGATCGGCACCGGAACGGATGTCGCGATCGAGGCCTCCGACCTCACGCTGATCTCCGGCAACGTGGAAGGGGTTCTCACCGCCATCGAGCTCTCCCGGCGGACTCTGCGCGTCATCCGCCAGAACCTCGCGTGGGCGTTCGGCTACAACGCGGCGGCGATACCCCTGGCGGCCGTCGGCCTCCTGCACCCGGTGATCGCCGGAGCCGCGATGGCGTTCTCCTCGGTCAGCGTCGTCTCGAACTCGCTGCGGCTGCGCCGCTTCGGCAGGCCCGGCTCCCCGGCGGACCGGACAGGTGACCGGGCGAGGCGACCGCTCGCACGTCGCCGCGCCGACGTGCGACCGAGACGCCGTGATCGGTCGGCGGCGTAGGAGACGTCGTCCAGTAAGCACGACCAGAGTCAGGGCGACAAGCACGAGGCGCTGGTTGATGCGTGAGCAGCAGGCCGCGGCACACGTAACCCCTCCACTACCTCCGTCGACGCCACCGCCAAGGCAGCGCGGGTGTACGCGACACTTCCGTGGCTGCCGCGCTGCGCGTGGGCAATGGCGGTCGCTGCCGCAAGCACTGACGAAACGCCTTGCCGTCACACGCTCTTGAAGAAGTTGAGGTCGTAGCGGTCGAGGAACTGCTGGACCTCGATGTTCAGCCGGAACAGCTCGCCGGTCAGGACGAGCACGCCCATGGCGACCAGCACGATGCCGGAGCCGATCTGGATCGCGGCGTAGTGGCGCTTGAAGATGCCAAACGCGCGGGTGGCCGCATCGAAGGCGACGGCCGAGAACAGGAACGGCAGCGCCAGCCCGGCGGAGTAGACGGCGAGCAGCAGCGCGCCCTGACCGGTGCCTTGCTGCGTCGACGCGAGGCCCAGGATCGCCCCCAGCGTTGGGCCGACGCACGGCGTCCAGGCGATCGCGAACGCCGCCCCGGCCACGACGGGTCCGCCGCGACCCGCGCGCTCGATCAGCGCGTGCGGCCGAAACTCGCGGTTCACGCGCGCCACGAACACCGATGCGACGAACAGCAGGCCCATGCTGATGATGGCGACGCCCGCGACCTTGTTGAGCGTCGGCTGGTGTTCGAAGAGCAGCGCGCCGATCGCGGTCGCCCCCAGCCCGAGCAGGATGAACAGCAGCGAGAACGTCGCCACGAACAGCGCGCTGCGGCCGACCACGCGCGGGTCGACGCCGCGACCGACGGCGCGCGGGTCGACTCCCGACACGGTCGCCAGGTAGCCGGGCACGAGCGGCAGGCAGCACGGGGAGATGAACGACACGAAGCCGGCCGCGAACGCGAGCGCGATGTTCGGCGCCTCAACCACGCAGGGCGCCGCCCCTGAGCACTGGTCGGTGCATCTACTAGCGAGCTTAGTACGCTGGCTCGGTGACCGCGCTCCCAGCCGTGATAACGATTGGGATCGACCCGACGATCGAGCTCGGTCCGGTCACGATCGCCTGGCACGGGCTGACGATCGCGATCGGCATCGTGATCGGCGGCGTCGCCGTCGCGCTCGACGCCCGCCGCCGCGGCCTGGACCCCGAGCGCGTGTACGCGATCGGGATGATCCTGGTCGTCGGCGCGCTCGCCGGGGGGCGCGCGTTCTACCTGCTCGAGCACGGCGAGCTCGACGATCCGGGCGCGTGGCTGGGCACCACCGGGTTCACGTTCTACGGGGGTTTCATCGCCGCCGCCCTCGGGATCGCCTATTACGTTCGCCGGCAGCGGCTGAGCGTGTCCTACCTCGACGCGATCGCCGCCGGCCTGCCGCTCGGCCTCGCCATCGGGCGGATCGGCGACGTCATCAACGGCGAGCACTACGGCCCCGCGACCACATTTTTCCTCGGCGTCCGCAACACGCACCCCAACGCGCTCACCCCGAATCCCGAGCTGGCCTACCACTCCGGCGGCCTCTACGAGGTCCTGATCGGCGCGACCGTGTTCGCCATCGCCTGGCCGCTGCGCAAGCGCCTGCAGCGGCCTCTGGCGCTGATGTGGCTCGTGCTGGGGCTGCTCGCGCTCGGGCGCTTCTTCGAGTTCTTCCTGCGCTCGGACTCCGCCGACCTCGCGCTCGGCCTGGAGATCGCCCAGTGGACCAGCCTCGCGCTCCTAGCTGTCGCGGCCGCCGGCGCGTGGCTAACCCTCGGCCGTCGGGCGGCGCCGCGTGCGCATTCACAGCCCAGTCGGGGCAGAGCGTCCTCACGCCGGGCGCGAGCAGCCACTCCGATGAGGCCATAGGCCGTTATACCCCGGGGGGGTACTGGTAAGATAGACGCATGACCTCGACCGCCGAGATCCACGCGAGCGCCGTTCTTCATGTCGGCGGTTTGCACTATGCGTCCGAGAAGGCCGTCGTGGAGGGTGTGCTCGCGCGCCGCCCGGGCGTCGGCGCGGTGGAGGCCAACCCCGTCGCGCAGACGGCGACGGTGAGCTTTGACCCGGCGCAGACCTCGGTCGCTGAGCTGCAGGCCTGGGTCCGGGAGTGCGGCTATCACTGCGCCGGGCAGTCGGCGCCGGGGCACGTGTGCGACCCGCTGGTGTCGCCCGACCACGGCCCGCACGACCACGCGGCCGCCCGACGGGCCGACGACGCCCACGGCCATGGGCACGGCGGTCACGCCGGCATGTCGATGGCGGCGATGGTCCGCGACATGCGCAACCGCTTCCTCGTTGCGCTCGTCTTCACGGTCCCGATCGTGCTGTGGTCGATGGTGGGGACCGAGCTGCTCGGGACCGAGCTGGCCACGCCGTTCGGGATCGACCGCGACGTGTGGCTGCTGGCGCTCAGCCTGCCCGTGGTGCTCCATGCGTCGTCGCTCTTCTTCACCGGCGCGATCGCCGCGCTGCGGGCGCGGACGCTGGACATGATGGTGCTGGTCGCGGTGGCGATCGGCACCGGCTGGGTGTACTCGATCGCCGCCACCTTCTTCATCGAGGGCGACGTCTTCTACGAGGCGGCCGCGATGCTCGCCACGTTCGTGCTGCTCGGGCACTGGTTCGAGATGCGCGCGCGCGGCGGTGCCAGCGACGCGATCCGCGCGCTGCTCGACCTCGCGCCGCCCAAGGCGCTCGTGCTGCGAGCCGACGAGCCGGTGGAGGTCTCCACCGCGGAGGTCGTCGTCGACGACCTTCTGCTGATCCGCCCGGGCGCGAAGGTGCCCGTCGACGCCGTCGTCGAGGAGGGCGAGAGCGAGGTCGACGAGTCCACCGTGACCGGCGAGAGCCTGCCCGTGCACAAGGCCGCCGGCGACGAGCTGATCGGCGCGACGATCAACAAGAACGGCACCCTGCGCGCCCGCGCCAGCGCCGTCGGCTCCGACACCGCGCTGGCGCAGATCGTCAAGCTCGTCCAGGAGGCACAGAACTCCAAGGCCCCCGGCCAGCGGTTGGCCGACCGGGCCGCGTTCTGGCTCGTCCTGGTCGCCCTGATCGGCGGCGGGCTGACGTTCGCGATCTGGTACTTCATCGTCGGCCGCGACGTGCAGGACGCGCTGCTGTTCGCGATCAC
Organism: Solirubrobacteraceae bacterium; assembly: GCA_050696935.1. Classification (GTDB taxonomy): domain Bacteria; phylum Actinomycetota; class Thermoleophilia; order Solirubrobacterales; family Solirubrobacteraceae; genus DASSUW01. The sequence continues at coordinate 7,279 of JBOGYU010000026.1, forward strand.
CGTCGTGGTCATCACGTGCCCCGACGCGCTCGGCCTCGCGACCCCCACGGCGATTATGGTCGGCACCGGCCTGGGCGCCAGGCGCGGCATCCTGTTCAAGCACGCAATGGCCCTCGAGCAGGCCGCGGCGCTCGACACCGTCGTCCTCGACAAGACCGGCACGCTCACTCGTGGCGAGCCCGAGGTGGTCGCCGTCGCCACGGCCGACGGCATCGCGGAAGACGAGCTCCTGCGGCTCGCGGCAGCCGCAGAGCGCGAGAGCGAGCACCCACTCGCCGAGGCCGTCGTCAAGGCCGCCCAGGCGCGCGCGCTCCGCCTGCCCACCGCGGATTTGTTCGAGGCGGTCCCGGGACACGGCGCGCTGGCCGTCGTGGAGGGACGGCGCCTCGCGATCGGCAATGAGCGGCTGCTCGACCGTGAGGGCATCGGCCTGGACGGGCTGAGCGACCGCGCCGCCCAGCTCGCCGGCGAGGGCCGCACGACGGTGGCGGTCGCGCTCGACGGTACGGCCGCCGGCATCATCGCGATCGCCGACGCCCCACGCGACACGGCCGCGGCAGCCATCCGCGCGCTCAAGGACCTCGGGGTGCGACCCGTCATGCTCACGGGCGACGGCCGCGCCACGGCGGAGCGCATCGCCGCCGAGCTCGGCATCGACGAGGTCATCGCCGAGGTACTGCCCGCCGACAAGGCCGCCAAGGTCACCGAACTCCAAGCCGAGGGCCGCAAGGTCGCAATGGTCGGCGACGGCGTCAACGACGCGCCCGCGCTCGCCCAGGCCGACGTCGGCATCGCGATCGGCGGCGGCACCGACGTCGCCGTCGAGACCGCCGACGTCGTGCTCATGCGCTCCGACCCCCTCGACGTCGCCACCGCCATCAGCATCAGCCGCGGGACGGTGCGCAAGATGCGCCAGAACCTCGCCTGGGCCGTCGGCTACAACAGCCTCGCGCTGCCAATCGCCGGCGGCGTCCTCCAGCCGCTCGGCTTCGTGCTGCGCCCCGAGGTCGGCGCAATCTCGATGTCGGGCTCGAGCGTCATCGTCGCCCTCAACGCTCTCGAGCTCAAACGGCTGCGGCTGCCGGAGACCCACGGCGAGAACTGAACCGGTCGCAGGCACGCCGGCTGGCCGCCAACGCGTCAACGGGTGATGTCCGGCTGAGTCGCGCTGCCTGCTGGCACTGGGTCCTCGCCGCCATCGGCTGACCGTCGTCGGCGGCGGCACGGGCCCCGCGCGCGGCGTGCGGCCAACAGGCGTTATACGCACGCTCACGGGAGCTGCGTGGCTCTGCACCGCGGGTGCTCGCGGTGTTATCGCGCGCGCTCAGACGGGTTCACGGCGATGGAACGGCCCGGTGTGCCGCGCCGGTGGTGAGGCGCTGTCAGCGGCCCGCCGGGCCTGGGTGTGAGGCGGGGGTGTCTGCGCCGGGGTAGGCTGGCGCCATGCCGGGGCTATGACGCCCACCATCCACAGGGCGGCGCTCAGTGAGAAGACGCATCTGCGCGGCCTCGTCCACGTCGCCCGCTCGCGCGGGCCGCGCGACCGCTCCTGGCACATCTGGATCGGGCCCGCCGGGCTGCACCTCTTCTGGCCCGACGTCCAGAAGTCGCGGCCTGCCTGGTGCCGTCAGGGGAGGGAGCCGCTCGAGTAGGCGGCGGACTTCGAACTGCGGGCGCCACGCGCCACACCGCTCTGTCGCCCGCTGCCGTCCCCGGCTGTCCGGCGATCGCCCGTGCTGGGCGAAGAGCGCCGCGTAGGTTTGTGGCCGCCCCGCCTCTCGGCGGGGCTAGGCACCATCAGCACCTTCCAGGCCGCCCTGGCTCGCCGCAGATGCCTGACCGTCACCGAGGACCACGATGCACATAGACGACAACCTGGCCGTTGAGGGCACGAGAAGAGCCCTCGCGATCGCCGACGAGGTCTTCCCGGCGACGTTCAAGGCCGACATTCCGGACGCCGCGCGGATCACCATCGCATTGCTCGCCCGGTGCGTGACAACGACGCAGGCGTGCCTGCATCTCGCGCAGCTCGGCCGTCGCAGCGACCTGATGGTCTGCGTTCGCACGCTCTACGAGCACACGGTCACCCTTGCGTGGCTTCTCGGTGGCGACGACGCCGAGCATCGCATGCTGCTGTGGGAGCGGTACTGCGACGATCAGGCCCTTCGCCTCGACGACGACATCGTCCGTCTCGGCGGCGAGCCGAGCATCCCCGTCGACACGCGGGAGCAAATGGCACAGGCCGCGTCGCGCCTGGGCAGCGCGAGGATGCCCGTGCTGGCCGACCGCGCCATCCTGGCCGATCGCGAGTGGGCCGAACGTCTCGGACTCGATTCCACCCACCGCGACGCGGCGTCGCTACGTCGCGTGTATTCGGTCATCTTCAGGGTGGCCAGCGCCGTCGCGCATCCGACTCTCGCCGGGCTGCAGTTCGTTACCGAGCGAGGCCCCGACCGTGTCACGATCGGCGCCGAGCCCGCGGGTCGCGCGCACGAGGCGATGCTGCCCGTTCCCGTGCTGATCGGCACGGCGCTGGCGGTGAGCGCCCAAGCACTCGGCAAGCCGAACATCCAGCAAATGAACGCGTACTTCGAGTGGCTGACCGGCGCTGGCGCGAAGTGAAACACGGCGACGCGCGCTGGCGCCCGCACGCAGCCGCATGGAAGTGTCGTGGGCGGGTCTGCTTAGCCTGCTGTCGCCACGTCAGCGGCTGGGAAGCGTTGGCGCGAAGAGCCGCAGCTGCGCGTCCAGCGAGACGGCGGAGTTCGTGAGAGCCGCACGAAGCTGGAGGCGTCGCTCCGACGCCAGCAGCGGCTGGAGCTCGCATAGCCCTTGGCGGATGAGGGCAACGGCGTTGGCCGTCTCCCGCTCGCCGAAGCTCGGACGCCCACCGGCCGATGCGGTGCCGTGGAGGCGAGCTGCGGCCGCGAGTAGGTGCCAGCCGAGGACCCACGCGCGCTCGGCGGGTGTGACAGTGCCCGGTACCGGCAGGGGGTTGCCACGCGACTGCTCGGCCAACCCGGCGGCCCGGTCCGCCAGGATCAGCCGCTCGAGCTCGGCCAGCGCCCCTGCGATCGCGTGAGCGCTGCGGCGGGCGGCGCGAGCGTGGCGCACATCGCGGGCGGTAGCGGCGCGCTCGGCGGCGACGCGAGCCTCATGGGCGATGGCCACGGCCAGCAGCGCCGGACGGGCGCTGCTGCGCGGAGCGGCCCGGCGAACGACGGAGGAGCGGGGCATGTGACGTGAGGGTCAGCGGATGGCGACGAGCACGAAGAAGCCGGCGAGCTGAAGGGTGAGCCCGAGACGCAGGATGGCGAGGGGGTGGCGGTGGAGGACGCCAGCGCCGCGACCGTTCCCGTCGTGCCAGCGCGGCGGCGTGAGCGACCTCACTCCCGGCACGGCGCCCGCCACCCCGGCCAGCCAGGCCAGCAGCATCGCCGCGCCGATCAGCAGAAGGCCCGTGCTGACGTCCGGTCCGGTGATGTGGTGACGCAGACTCCACAGCCATGCCCCTACGGCAACGACATAGCCGAGCGCGAGCGCGGCCAAAGCGGTGGTCGCTGCGCGAGCGCCGATGCGAGCGACGCTGCCGCCGAGGGTGAGCCGCTCATCTTCATCTCCGGAGTTCGGCGCAACGGTCGAAACGGGACTCGGCGGTGGGGTAGCTGCGGCGACACGACAGGGCGCGAGGTTTGGCTCCAGCGCGGCGTGCTCGTTCCAGCGCTCGACCGGCGCCAGGAGCGCCCCCCCGGAGAAGTCGAGGCGCGGATCGGCGTCCTCGGGCTCCGGCGCATCCTCGTAGTCAAGCGTCCATGCCAACTCCGGATCGAACCGCGCGAGCGTGCGCGGCACCAGTACCCACCGGTCCATCGCGAGCGGCAGCTCGACCTCGTCGCCGTCCAGGGTGCGGTAGCGCGGGAGGTTCACGGATCTTTCTCCCTTCAGCGGCGGACGTTAGCGGCGCCCCCCGTTGTCAGCGGCGCGGGAGGCCGGGCGGGCCGGCAGCCCCACCCCGCCGCCGATGTGAGCAGCGCGAACGAATAGCCGCCGGCGACCGAGCTCCGCGATGTCGCTGTCAAGCAGGCAGGTCCCGGGAGCGAGATGCTGTCGCGGCTGTGCGTCGTCATGGCATTGCTACGCCAGTTGGGAGGCGACGGCGAGGCCGAGCTTCTTGATCGGGACGCGAGTGGAGCGCCCGAGGCCGGACAGCGAGAAGGTTCCGGAGTCGAGCATCGTCTTGAGCTGCAGGTCGGCGGGTACCGCCACGCGCTGGGATAGCCGCTGGCGGCTGAACTGGCGCTCGGTGGCCGTAAGGCCCGCGTTGCCCTCGACCTTGTTGAGCACGAGCGTCGCGTTCTCGAGCCGCAGGTGGCTGAGCGCCATCTGGACCTTGGTGTTGGTGATCCACTCCGGCGTGGTGACGACGACGACCTGGTCGGCGTGCTCGACGGCGAAGGTCGCGATCGGCGCGGTCACGCCGGTTCCGAGGTCGAGCAGGATGACCTCGTAGAAGCGGCGCAGGAACGTGAGCAGCTCGCCGTAGAGCTCGGGGGTCATCTGGGCCATCACCGCCGGATCGGGGGGCGCCGCCAGCAAGTGAAGGCCGCTGGGCAGCCGCGAGACGTATGGGCGCAGCTCGCCGGGCGAACCGATCTGCTCCTTGTCGCCCAGGAGATCGACGAGCGACAGCGGCGCCCGCGCCCGGTCGGGCGCGAGGTCTGCGAGCGTGCCGAAGTCCGGATTGAGATCGACGGCCAGCGCCTGCAGCCGCAGGTGACCGGCGAGCACGTTGCCGGCGAGGAACGTGCTCGTGGTCTTGCCACAGCCGCCCTTCGGCGAAAGCGTCGCCACGACGTTGGTGCGCGACACGCCGGGCAGGCGGCGCAGGCTGCTCTCGAGCTGGGCCTCCTCGCGCTCGCCGGAACTCATGAGCAGGGCGCGCAGCTGATCGCGCAGGCGGGTGAGCAGTGTGTTGGGCACCGGCTTGCCGTCGACGATCGGCATGTCGTAGAACTGGTCGCGCCGCGGCTGGCGCGAGGATTCGGCGGCTGCCGCCGGCGACGTTGTGGCGGGGAGGAGTTCGGCCGGAGGGTCGAAGTCGGTGAAGCCCATGGCCGGCGTCACATCCTCAGCGTCTGGCCAGGGAAGATCAGGTCCGGGTTCCCGGTCCCGATGCGCTGTCGGTTGAGTTCCCACAGCCGGGTGACCTCCTGTGCGGTTGCGGTGACCGTCGCGTCCGAGCCGAGGTGACGCCCGGCGATCCGCCAGAGCGAGTCGCCCGGGCGCACCCGGTAGGTGGCGGGCTGCTCGGTCTCCTCGCGCTCGGCGGCACGAGCGGTCCGGTCTGAGCGGCTCGCCGTTGCGTCCGCGACCAGCACCTCGCCGTCGCGGGCCGTGCGCCTGCCCCGATCGGTGCTGCCGTCCCGGTCCCGCGCATCACGCGCTCCGCCGCGATCGCCGCCAGCAGTCCCGCCGGAATTCGACGAAGAGCGACGCTCGGACGTGGAAGCAGGGTGTTCCTCAGAGCCGGAAGCAGGGTGTTCCTCAGAGCCGGAAGCAGGGTGTTCCTCAGAGCCGCCGGAGTGGTTGGCGCCGACGGCCTGGCCGCTCGCGGGCGAGGCGGGAGGGCCTGGGCTCAGGGTCCCGCGGCCGGTATCCGATTGGGCATGCGACGGCGCCGGCGCCACTGGCTCGTCCTGCAACGGCGCCGGAGCGGCGGCCGGGCCCGGCGTGTCCGCTGGGCGATCCGGCTCGTCCGGACGCCCGGCCGGGCTGCTGTCGCCCGCAGGTTCCGCGGCAGGGGCGGGCTGCACGGTGGCCGCGTCGGCCGAGCCAGCCGAGTCGCCGCTGTCGGGCAGCGCGGTCGGCTCAGGGTTCGAGGGCCCGACTTCACTCGGCGCGACGGCGCCCGAGCCGGACTCGGTTTCCGGGGCGCGCTCACTCGGGCGAGGGTCGCTGTCCGGGCCTTGATCGCCGGCGTCCGCTGGCTCTTGCCCGGCGCCGTGGTCGCCGTCGACCGGCGCGGCACCACCGCCGCCGCCGACCGCGACGTCGGACACCTGCGGGGGCGGCGGGGACACCGGAGCCGGCGCGGCGACGCCCTGGCCATCCGCTGCAGCGGCGGCTCCGGGCGCGACGGCGCTCGTGGCCAAGACGGCCGCGGTAATCGCCGCGCACGCGCGAGGTGGCACCAGCGACGCGCTCGGCAGCTGGCCCTGGACCCGCTCCGCGCGACACAGAGCACAGTCGCGGCGGAATTCGAGCGGGCTTACGGCGCGATCGTGTCGCTCGAGGTGCGCTTGCAGCGATGACATCGGCCTGGAGGACTCCTGGAAGCGTGGGTTTGCGAGGATGCCGCTCACCCGTCTTGGTTGCCGGCGGCCGGTCCCAAGCCCCGTCGATTTGAGCGCCGCTGACGATGAGCGCGCAATCTCCGCCCGCCCTGGCTGGAGGACTGCCCTCAGGCCGATTTCGAGCGCCTCGGCCGGGCAGCCGCCCGGTGCCGAGAGCGACCACGAGACCGTGCGTCCCGGCCGGGCGGTACGCTCGCGGTCAGTGACGGAATCCGAACCTGTGATCCGCGAGATCCTGGGCTTCGAGACGCTGCCGCCGGGGCAGAAGGGCTCCCGCCGGGCCGTCGTCCGGTGGTCTGATGGGCGCGTCGCAGAAGCCCTGCGCTGGTGGGATGACTTATGCGGACATCCGTATAAGTCGGCTTATGCGGATTCGCGCGTTATGCCGAGAAGTTCCCGGGATCGCCTGCCGAGCGCCGGAGGCGAGCTCGAAAGATCGGCATAACTCTCGGACGGCCCGGGAACGCGACTCCGCTGGTGACCGTCTGGCGCTCATTGCGGAAGCCGGGCTGCCGCCAGTACGCGCGCCTGCTCCTCGTCTCCAGTGCGAGAGTGGGGGCCGGACGGCGAACGTGATCGCAACCACGTGATTGCGAGCGCCAGCCGCGGACGCGACGAAGATACCCGTCTGCAGCCCGCGTCGGACTCTTCAAGGGGAAGCTCCGGGTCGCGAGAGCGGCGATTGTGGCGTCGAGGTGCTCGCCTTCAGATGTCACTCCGCCTCGGTCACCACCCGTGGTCGCGTCAGGTCTTCGAACCGGTCCAGCACCCCCGAACCGAGCAGCCGCTCGCGCGCCTCCGTGGCGTCCCCCACCGAGGCGAACTCGATCCAGATGAAGACCTCGTTCGGGTCGGCGACGTTGCGGTAGAGGGTGACGCGCCGAGCCTTCTCGCGGGCTCGCGGGCGGTCCGCGTCGAACATCGGCCTCCAGGCGTCGTAGTCGCCGACCTGGATTCGCGTCTGGATGTATGCGCTCATCTCAGGGCACCCAGCGGTCTCCGGCCGGGGTGATCACGAGCTCGTGGCTCATGCCCCGTGCGGACTGCGTGGCCAAGTAGCGCACGGCCTCGGCGATGTCCTCCTGCCGCGCGAGGGCTCGACCGTCCATCCCCAGGGTCATGCGGGCCGTCTTGGGGGACTCGATGATCCCGTCGACGATCAGGAGCGCGACGTGGATTCCCGCCCCCCGCAGCTCGAGGGCGGCCGCGTGGGTCATGGCGCGGATCGCGGCCTGGGCGGCGGCGACCAGCCCCCGCTTCGGATGGGCCCGGCGGGCCGGGGCGCCCACGATCTCCACGAGCGTCCCCCCGCGTCCCTCGAGCGCGCGGGCGCCCTCGCTGAGGAAGACGAACGACTGCCGCACGGCGGGCACGCACCACCCCTCGAAGCCCGCCATGCCGGCCAAGGCGATCGCGCCGCCTCCGAACTCGGAGCCGTCCGGCGGCGGTCGCACCGACACGGCGTTGACGATCAGCTCGGCCGGACCGATGCGGTTCGACGCGTCTTCGAGCGCTTCCTTCAGCCGGTCCGGGTCCGACGCGTCGGCGGTGATCGGCACGGCACCCGCGGCCCCGAGAAGGTCCACGTCAGCCTGGGTCCGGGCGATGCTCGCAACGCGCACCTCATGCTCGAGGAGGTCGCGCGCGATCGCCGCACCGAGATTGCGTGCCCCAAGCACGACGGCCGCTCCCGGGAGAGATCGCCCGCCGCGGGCGGGCACTCTCTCGCTATCGCTCCGGACCGCCATCACGCCGGCTGCGGCGCCGCGGTGAGATCGCCGGCGACGAGCGTCGTGACCTCGAAGACGGTGCGCCTAGCGTTGTCGAGCGAAACGCCGACTTCCTTCTGGGCGGGCGCCAGCCGCTCCGCGAAGAACCGCTGGATCGCCTCTTCGGAATCCCAGACGCTGATGATGCGCATGCCCGGGCTGGCGGGCCCGGCCACCATCAGGCGCGCCCCCTCAGGCGGGACGGGCCCGCTCTCGCGCACGAGCGCCAGCACCTGCTGGGCCTGTTCGGGTGTCTGGTCCGGGTTCTCGATGATCATGCAGACCGCCATCGCCTCTCCTTTGTCTTGCGTGGTCCGCCTCTACCGGGCGGCTGATCGCAACCTAGGGGCGCGCCGGGCCCGGTGTCATCGGCGCGACTACTGATCGGCTACTGAATTCGCTCCCGCGCCCAGGTTGCGAGCTGGGTGCGGTTGTCGAGCCCGACCTTGGCGAGCGCATGGCGCACGTGGCTCTCGATCGTGCGCACGGACAGATGAAGGCGGGCCGCGATGGCCTTGTTTGCGAGCCCGTCGGCGACCAGCCCCGCGACCTCCAGCTCACGCGCGCTCAAGCCGGCGGCGGAAGGCGCCGGGGCCGGCCTCCGCGTACCGAATGCGAGCGCCGTCACCTCGTCCGGGCTGAGCCGCTCCCCCTCTGCCCAGAGCCGCTCCGCGTCGGCGCCGACAGCCGCCTCGCCCGCTGCGCGCACGTGCTCCAGGCGCGCCCGGTAGAAGGGCGCGAACTCGCGGCCGACCCGGGCTCGGATCGCGCTCGCAGCGGCGATGACCTTGAGTGCGGTCGCTGGATCTCGCGGCACGAGGACGCTCGCCTGGCCGATCAGGGCGACCGGCAGCAGGGTTGCGTCACGCGACGGCCGCAGGAGCTCGACGGCTTGGCGGTAGTGCGGGGTCGCGCCCGACGGATTCCTCATCGTCGACTCGGCGATCATGCCCAGGAAGGTGTGGGCCTGGCCCTGTCCCCAGCGATCCCCCTGGGCCATGCAGATCGCCAGTGCCCTTTCGAGGAGCTCCTCGGCGCGAGCGGGCTCACCCGCCATTAAGAACGTGCCGCCGAGCACCGCAATCGAGCGGGCCTCGCCGATCGGGATCCCCAACTCGTGGTGGAGCTCCTGGGCTGCCCGGAGGTGCTCGCGCCCGGGCTCGATTTCGCCGGCCAGGGTCTCGGCCAGGCCCTGAAAGAAGCGGATCCAGGCCTCGAGCGCCGGCTCGTTGAGGTCGGCGCAGAGCTCGCGGGCCTGGGCCAGAGCGTCCCGCGCCGCCCGGAATTCCCCGAGCGTGATCGCAAGTTGCCCCGCCCCGATCTGCGCCTCGACGCGGAAGCGGTCGGCGGTCGAACAGCGCTCCAGCACGAGCCGGGCGAGGCGAAGTCCATCGGCCTGCCCGAACCTGAAGAAGAGGTCCCGCGTTCCGCCGAGCAGACGGATCGCGGAGCAGGGGTTCGCCGCTGCCGCCCACTCGACGGCGGCGCGGACGTTCTCGTAGTCCTCGTCCAGCTCGTTCACGAACTGCTGCCTGCCGGTGGAGAGCCACTCCTCGCGAGCGAGGTCGCCGAGCGCAGTGAAGTGGCGCAGACGGCGTTCCTCAGCGGTATCCAGCTCGCCGCCGTCGACGAGCAGCTCGTAGGCGTACTCGCGCACGGTCTCGAGCAGCCGGTACCGCGTTCTCCCCCTCGCGCTCTCCGTGACCGCGACCAGCGACTTGTCGACCAGGCGCGCGAGCACGTCGAGCGAGAGCCCCGGCCCGGCCGACATCGCGGCCGCGGCGTCGAACCCGCCTACAAACACCGCCAGGCTCCGAAAGGCCTGCTGCTCGGTGGGGTCGAGGAGGTGGTGGCTCCATTCGACCGCGGCCCGCAGCGTCCGGTGGTGCCGCGGCCCGCGCCGTGTCGATCCGCCGAGCGTTCCGAGCCGCGTCTCCAGCCCCGACAGAACCTCCGCCGGCGACATGGCGCCGACCCGGGCGGCGGCGAGCTCGATCGCAAGCGGGAGGCGATCGAGGCGGTCGCAAAGCTGGGCAATTGTCGCGTCCGTCTCCTCGCTGGGCATGAACTCCGGCCTGCGCTGCCTCGCCCGTTCGAGGAAGAGCCGACGCGCATCCTCGGGGCCCAGCGGCTCCAATCTCCAGACCGTCTCCCCGCTCACCCCCAGCGACTCGCGGCTCGTGGCCATGATCCGAAGGTCGCGGCACGAAGCGAGCAGCGCGGCGGCAAGCTCGGCGCAGGCTTCCACCACGTGCTCGCAGTTGTCGAGGACGATCAGCAGGTCGCGGTTCGTCAGGTAGCGACTCAGGGCATCCGTCGGAGTTGTCCTGGTCGGGACCCGAACGTCCAGCGTACGGGCCGTCTCGGCTGCGACCTCGGACGCCCCGGGAGCCGACGCGAGATCCACATGCCAGACTCCGTCTGGGCGCCGTGCAATCTGACGACGGGCGAGCTCCAAGGCGAGGCGGGTCTTCCCCACTCCGCCAGGGCCAGTCAGCGTCACCAGACGGGTCCTGCGCAGCGTCTCGCTGATTCCTTCGAGCTCGCGTACGCGGCCGATCAAGGAGGTGAGTGGCGCGGGAACGTTGTGCTCCACCGACCCCGCATGCCCCACGGCCCCTGACGATTTCTTGGCCATCGTCACGAGGATCGTTCCACAGGGCCCGCTCCTAAGTGGCGATATCGTCGCTAGGCGGGGTCGCTGGGCATGAGGCGACGTCGCGGTGCCTCTCGCAAGGAAGCTCAACCCACGCCGCTCCTCCCTTACGCAAGGAGCAGGCGTCTCGAACTGACGCGGCGCGCTTGCGCTCCGGACGAAACCCGGGCGCATCGCGCGAATGTAGATGCACGCCTGTTTGGGGAGTCGAAGCAGCAGCTGGCGCTTCAGGCGGACTTCCCGGTGACTCAGCCTGACCACCCCGATTTCCTCCTGGCTCGTGATGCCGCCCTCGGCGCGTCGCGTCTGCAGCGAACGGGGAAGCACCTCGCGACGGATGTCGGCATCAACAAGACGTCGACCTGGATTAATCGCGTCATCCCCAATCCCCGGCCGCCGCGGCTGCCGCTGACCGACAGGCGCTTCGGTAGCGGGACGCTCTCCCTCCGTTCGGCAACCAGGAGGGGATGGTCATGAGCGATCCATTGCGGGTTCGGATGTCCGGGCCGCTGTCGGTCTTCGCGGCCGGCTTTCTCGAGGAGCTGCTCGGGCGCGGGTACCGGCCCGGAACCGCTGCCAAGCAATTGCAGCTGATGGCGCACCTGAGCCGTTGGATGGCGGCGCACGATCTCGAACTCGACGACCTGCGCAGTGTCGAGATCGAGCGGTTCGTTCAGGAGCGCGCGACGAGATTTGCCCAGCTCGCGTCGACTCGCGCCCTGCTCCCGCTCCTCGGTCATCTGCGCGGACTAGATGACTGATTCCGAATTGATGGTGGCCATGGTGGCCTGGCCAGGAGGGATAGAGAGGCCGTCGAAGGTCGGCGTTGCTATCGCAACGTCGACCACGGAGGTGGCCTCGTGCTCGCCGACCTCGACGACCTTCTCACCGCACTTTACGTGCTGGTGGACGATCTCCTGCCCGCTCGTCGCGGTGCAGGACGACGCCCAAGGATCACCGCGGCGGAGCTCATCACGCTCTCGGTCGCACAGATCCTGCTGCAGTGCCACTCCGAGCGGCGCTTCCTGCGCCTGGCGCGCAAGCAGCTCGGGCATCTGTTCCCCTACATCCCCAAGCAGCCTGGCTACAACAAGCGGCTGCGGTCGCTCGCGCCTGAGATCTGCCAGATCATCGAGCATCTCGCGAGGATCTCGCCGTCGTTCTGCGACCGGCTCAGACTGCTGGACTCCACCCCGGTCCCATGCGGCCAATCGCGGGAGACCCGCAAACGCTCGGAGCTGGCCGGCTGGGCGGCCTACGGCTACTGCGCCTCGCACTCCCGGTACTTCTGGGGCTTGCGGCTCTACCTGCTGTGCGCTCCCGACGGGATGCCGATCAGCTTCTGCCTGGCCCCGGCCAACGAACCAGAGCGCGAGATCGCCGCAGCGATGCTCGACCGCGCCCGCCGCGAAGGACTGCTCACCGGCCAGGAGATCATCGTTGGCGACAAGGGCTTCGCCGGCCAGGAGTTGGAGGCGATCGTCTCCTCGCTGGACGCGACGCTCATCCGCCCTGACCGCAAGGACGAGAAGCCCCGGTTCGGCAAGCTCGGCGGGATCCGCCAATGGATCGAGTCGATCTGCCAGACCGCCAAGAGCCAGCTCTCGCTCGAGCTGCACGGCGGCCACGTCCCCGAGGGCGTCTGGGCGCGCGTCTGCCAACGCGTACTCGCCCTCGCTGCCGGCGTCTGGCACAGCTGGAGCCTGTGGCAGGCACGAGTCATCGACGCGCCCGGCCGCCACTTCATCAACTACGACCACTGAACCCGTGAAAACGGAATCAGTCATCTAGGGGTCGTGCCGCCGGCCGCGTCGCGCGAAGCGCGGACGCCGGCCGGCGCGCTGGTGGAGCGCTACGCCGAGTACCTGCTGGTCAGGCGGGGGCTGGCGGCCGAGACGGTCCGCGGCTACTGCAACACGGCGCGCGCGTTCCTGGCCGACCGCGAGCGGATCGCCGGCGATCTGGCGCTTGGCGCGCTGGACGTCGCGGCGCTCAACGACTACCTGCTGGGGCGGTCGCGGCGCGGGAGCATCGCGTCGAGCAAGGCGGTGGTCACGGGGTTGCGGTCGCTCCTGCGCTTCCTGCACGTGGAGGGGCTGATCGATCGCGACCTCGCGGTCGCCGTCGCGTCGGTGGCCAACTGGCGGCTGGTGTCGCTGGTCAAGGCGCTTGACGCCTCCAGCGTCGTGCGCCTGCTTGACAGCTGCGATCAAGGCACCGCGGTCGGCAGGCGCGACTTTGCGATCCTGCTGTTGCTGTCGCGGCTGGGGCTGCGGATCGGCGAGGTCGCCGCGCTGCGACTGGATGACTTCGACTGGCGCGCGGGCGAGCTCGTTGTCTGCGGCAAGGGCAGCCGCCAGGAGCGGCTGCCGCTGCCCGTCGACGTCGGCGAGGCAGTCGCCGCCTGGCTGAAGGACGGGCGCCCGGACTGTCAGAGCCGGTTCGTGTTCACGCGCGCGCGAGCGCCGCACGACGGCCTTCACCCCAGCGCGCTCACCAGCGTGGTGCACCGCGCCTGCGGCCGGGCCGGGCTGCCGCGGGTCGGCGCGCACCGGCTGCGGCACACGGCGGCCACCGAGATGCTGCGGGCGGGCAGCAGCCTGCGCGAGGTCGGGCAGGTGCTGCGCCATCGCGGCAGCGAGGTCACCTCGATCTACGCCAAATGCGCCGCGAGGCGCTCTGTTGTATCCCCGGCGCAGCCGGGAGGAACTCGAAGGAAGGTTCTTGGGTCCAATGGCTCTACCCGGATCCGAAAGGTGAACGGAACAGCAGCAT
>JBOGYU010000027.1:0-20703 GCA_050696935.1 Solirubrobacteraceae bacterium
CGCCCGGGCCGACGAGCGCTCGGGCCGCCGCGGGCCGTGGCTGCGGCTGCTCGACCGGCTGGGCCTGGGCTTCGACACTTAGCCCGGTCCCGCCGCACGAGCTCAGCCCTTTAGTACGGTCCCGCGCCATGATCGACCCGCTCGAGCGCTGGCCGGACGGCGACAAGCCGGACTACGCGGGGCTGCTCACCTTCTCCGGGTTGCCGTATACGCAGGACGCCGCCGAGCTCGCCGGCGGCGTGGACGTGGCGATCGTCGGCGCGCCCACCGACGACCTGGTCTCCGACCGCCCGGGCACACGGTTCGGGCCGCGCGCGATCCGGTCGGCGAGCTGCCCGGCCGGACCGCACCTGGAGGCCGGCGTGGACGGCTTCGCGGAGCTGCGGGTGGTCGACTTCGGCGACGCGCCGGTGGTGCCCGCGGACCCGGTCCGCGCGCACGCGGCGATCGAGGCGACGGTCGGCGAGGTGCTGGCCGCGGGCGCGACCCCGATCGTGCTCGGCGGCGACCACTCGATCGCCGAGCCGGACATCCGCGCCTGCGCCGGAAGGCACGGCCCGGTCGGGCTGGTCCACTTCGACACCCACACCGACACGGGGCGCGAGGTGTTCGGCGTGGAGGTCTCGCACGGCACGCCGATGCTTCGGCTGGTCGAGCAGGGCCACGTCGACCCGCGCCGCTACGTCCAGATCGGGCTGCGCGGCTACTGGCCCGGCGAGCCGGAGTTCAGCTGGCAGGCCGAGCACGGGATCACGAGCCTGTTCATGCACGACGTGCGCGACGTCGGCATCCGCGAGGTGCTGAGGCGGGCGCTCGACGCGGTCGGCGACGGGCCGGCCTTCCTGTCGGTGGACATCGACGTGCTCGACCCGGCGTTCGCCCCCGGCACGGGCACGCCGGAGCCGGGCGGGATGACCACCACCGATCTGTTGTGGGCCTGCCGGGAGACGGCGGCGCGCACGCAGCTCGTCGGCGCCGAGGTGGTGGAGGTGATCCCCACGGCGATCGGGTCCGCCGACCTCGCGGCCACCGCCGCCGACCGGATCGTGCGCGAGATCGTGACCGGGCTGGCGGTCAGGCGTATGTAATCAAGGCGCTCGCACGAGCTTGCGAGTGCGAGTAAGCCGCACGTCCTCATCGGCTCGCACGAGCTTGCGAGCGCGAGTAAGCCGCACGTCCTCATCGGCTCGCACGAGCTTGCGAGTGCGAGTAAGCCGCACGTCCTCATCGGCTCGCACGAGCTTGCGAGTGCGAGTAAGCCGCAGTCGGTTCTCAGCGGGCGCGCAGCTTCCGGCTGCGGGTGCGCTCCTCCTGCCGCTCCACCACGCTGGCGATGAGCTTCAGGATCTCCTGCGGGCCGGTGGCGCGCACGGTGCCGGACTCGAACGCCTCGCGCCAGTGGCGGATCGTGCCCTCGCGGGCGAGCTCGTTGAAGTGCGAGCGGGGCACGGAGAGGCGGACCTTCGCGTCGGACGCGATGTCCTTCGTGATCTTCGGGCCGGGCACCTCGACGCGGAAGAGCTGGATGTCGCCACGGCCGCGGAGCTCGAGCTCGGTCACGAGCTTGAGCCGCTGGAGGGCGGGCACTTCGCGCTGGAAGTTGGCGATGGCCTCCTCGATCAGTGCCTTGGTGTCGGCCGTCGCCATGTGACTTGATGTTACAAGGCCGGCCCCAGTACCGTCCTCGATGATGCAGGCTCAATCCGCGGCCGTGGCCGCGGTCTTCGAGCCCGTGCAGACCGCGACGACGCTCGAGGAGACCGTCGAGCGGCTCGGCACGGCGATCCGCCTGGGGCTCCTCGAGCCCGGCACCCGCCTGCCGCCGGAGCGCGACCTCGCCGACCAGCTCGGCATCGCCCGCTCGACGCTGCGGCAGGCGCTGACGTCGCTGACCGAGAGCGGGCACCTGGTCGCGCTGCGCGGGCGCGGCGGCGGCACGTTCGTCGCCGAGGCGCCGCCGATGGCCGACACCCCGCACATCGAGCTCGACGCCGGCCACTGGCGCGAGCTGCTCGACTACCGGATGGCGGTGGAGATGGGCGCGGTCGTGCTCGCCGCCGAGCGCGCCCGGCCGGACGACCTCTCCCGCCTGCACGCGCACGTGGAGGTGATGCGCGACGTCGGCGACTTCTCCGTCTACCGCCGCGCGGACATCCTCTTCCACCTCGGGGTCGCCGAGGCGGCGAGGTCGGCGCGGCTCGTCGCCGCGATGACCGAGGTGCAGGGCCAGATGAGCGACCTGATCGCCCACATCGCCCACCCCGCGCCGGTGCTCGCCCAGTCCAACGCCCAGCACGCCCAGCTCGTGCGCCTGCTCGAGCGGCGCGACGCGTGGGCGGCGGCGGCGCTCGTCCGCGAGCACCTGGAGGGGACCGAGCGGGTGCTGACTGGTCTGTTGAGGTAGTGCGGCGTGTATTAACCTCGGCAGACATGTCCGCTCCCCAGCGCATGCGAGCCTGGGGCGCCGGCGTCGCCGGCGGGCACCTCGCGCTCGCGCTGATCGCCGCGCTGATCCTCCGGGATCACAGCTCGGCGCTGTTCTTCGGCCTCTGCGCGGTCGCCACACTCGGGCTCTCGCAGGCCGTCGCCCCGCTGCTGCGCCGCCGGCCCGACGACGGCGACGACGACGGCGGCCCTCCGCCCGGCGACGAGCCGCCGCCATGGTGGCCGGAGTTCGAGCGCGAGTTCCGGGCGTACGTCGAGGACCGCTCGCGCGCGCCCGCGTGAACCACGCCTTTCGGCGCTTGACATCCGTCCGGCCGCCCGCCTAGCCTCTAAAGGCAGGTCCATCATACCTTTGGAGAGAGGGGAAAGCGATGGCGCAGCGTCGAGGGGTCGACTACGAAGCGGTCGGCGCCGACTACATGGAGAAGCGCCAGCTCAGGGCCGGCGCCGCCGGCTGGGTCCTGCTCGCGGGACTCGGTGTCGCCTATGTGATCTCGGGCGACTTCGCGGGCTGGAACTTCGGGCTCGCCGAGGGCGGATGGGGCGGCCTGCTCGTCGCCACGGTCCTGATGGCGACGATGTACACCTGCATGGTCTTCGGGCTGGCGGAGCTGTCGTCCACCATCTCTACCGCGGGCGGCGGCTACGGCTTCGGCCGGCGCGCGCTCGGGCCGCTGGGCGGCTTCCTGACCGGCACCGCAATCCTGATCGAGTACGCGATCGCCCCCGCGGCGATCGTCGTGTTCATCGGCGGCTACGTCGAATCGCTCGACCTCTTCGGGATCACCGCCGGCTGGCCCGTTTACCTCGTCTTCTACGCGATCTTCGTCGGCGTCCACCTTGTCGGCGTCGGCGAGGCGCTCAAGGTGATCTTCGGCATCACGGTGATCGCCGTGATCGCGCTCGTCGTGTTCGTGATCGGGATGATCCCCGAGTTCTCGGCCTCGAATCTCACGAACATCGAGCCCGACGGCTCGGCCGGCTCGAGCGACTTCCTGCCGTTCGGCTGGGCGGGCATCTGGGCCGCGTTCCCGTTCGCGATCTGGTTCTTCCTGGCGATCGAGGGCGTTCCGCTCGCCGCCGAGGAGACGCGCGATCCCAAGCGCGACATGCCCAAGGGCCTGATCGCGGGCATGATGATCCTGCTCATCTTCGCCGCGCTGATGCTCACGATCGCGCCCGGCGCCGGCGGCGCCAGCACCATCATGGAGTCCGACAACCCGCTCCCGGCGGCCGTCGACGCCGCGCGCGGAGAGGGCTCGGCGATCGGCGACTTCGTCAACTACGTCGGCCTCGCGGGCCTGATCGCCTCGTTCTTCTCGATCATCTACGCCTACTCGCGCCAGCTGTTCGCGCTCTCGCGGGCCGGCTACCTGCCCAAGCCGCTGTCCGTGACCTCCGGCCGGCGCGTCCCGTACATCGCCCTCCTGCTCCCGGGCCTCGTCGGCTTCCTGCTCGCGGCGATCACCCAGGACGGCGCGACGATGATCAACATCGCGGTCTTCGGCGCGACCGTGTCATACGTGCTGATGATGCTCTCCCACATCGTGCTGCGCTCGCGCGAGCCGAACCTCGAGCGGCCGTACCGCACGCCGGGCGGCACGCTGACCACCGGCGTCGCGCTGGTGCTGGCCGTGGCCGCGGTCGTCGCCACCTTCCTGGTCGACACGAAGGCCGCGTTCATCACGCTCGGCGTCTATGCGGCGGCGGCGTTGTACTTCGCCGTCTACTCGCGCCACCACCTCGTCGCCTCCGCACCGGAGGAGGAGTTCGAGGCCATCGAGCGGGCCGAGGCCGAGCTCGCGGGATCGTGACGCTGGACGAGCTGCGCACGGCGGTCGCCGAGGGGACGGTCGACACCGTCCTCCTCGGCTTCGCCGACATGCAGGGCCGCCTCCAGGGCAAGCGGCTGGTGGGCACGCACTTCGTGCACGAGGTGATCGAGCACGGCGCCGAGGCGTGCAACTACCTGATGGCGGTCGACGTGGAGATGAACACCGTCTCCGGATATGCGATGTCCTCGTGGGAGACCGGGTACGGCGACTTCGAGATGAAGCCCGACTTCTCCACGCTGCGGCCGGTGACCTGGGTGCCCGGCACGGCGATGTGCATGGCCGACCTGCAATGGGGCGACGGCTCGCCGGTCGTCGCCTCGCCGCGCCAGATCCTGCGCGCCCAGCTGGACCGGCTTGCCGAGCGCGGCTGGAACGCGCTGGCGGCCACCGAGCTCGAGTTCATCGTGTTCCGCGACACCTACGAGCAGGCGTTCCACAAGGCCTACCGCGACCTGGAGCCGGGCAACCTCTACAACGTCGACTACTCGATCCTCGGGACCACGCGGCTGGAGCCGCTGCTGGGCCGGATCCGGCGCGAGATGGCCGCCTCGGACCTCCCGGTGGAGAACTCCAAGGGCGAGTGCAACCTCGGCCAGCACGAGGTCAACTTCACCTACGCCGACGCCCTGACCGCCGCCGACATCCACACGATCTACAAGAACGGCGCGAAGGAGATCGCCGCCCAGGAGGGCATGTCGATCTCCTTCATGGCCAAGTACGACGAGCGCGAGGGCAACTCGTGCCACCTGCACCTCTCGCTGCGCACGGACGACGGGACGGCGGTGTTCGCCGACCAGCCGCGCGTGTTCGAGAGCTTCCTCGCCGGCCAGCTCGCGTGCATGCGGGAGCTGACGCTGTTCCTGGCGCCCAACGTGAACTCTTACAAGCGCTACCAGGAGGGCTCGTTCGCCCCCACCGCCGTGGCGTGGGGCCGCGACAACCGCACCTGCTCGCTGCGGGTGATCGGCCACGGGCCGTCGCTGCGGATCGAGAACCGCTCGCCCGGTGGCGACGTCAACCCCTACCTGGCGCTCGCCGCGATGATCGCCGCCGGGCTGCACGGGGTCGACGCAGGGCTGGAGCTCGAGCCGCCGCTGGAGGGCAACGCCTACACCGCCGGCAAGCCGCACCTACCCCCCACCTTGCGCGAGGCGCGCGAGGCGTTCGCCCGGTCTCCGGTCGCGCGGGACGCGTTCGGCAAGGACGTCGTCGACCACTACCTCAACAACGCCGACGTGGAGCTGAAGGCGTTCGACGCCGCGGTGACCGACTGGGAGCGCTTCCGGGGGTTCGAGCGGCTGTGATGCCGGTGATCGGCGTGTGCACGGCGCTCGAGCGCGCCCGCTGGGGCCACTGGCACGAGGAGGCGACGCTGCTCGCGCGCTCCTACTCGAACGCGGTCCAGCGCGCCGGCGGCCTGGCGGTGCTCCTGCCCCCCGACCCGCGCGCGAGCGACGACCCGGGGCCGTGGCTCGACATCCTCGACGGGCTGATCCTCGCGGGCGGCGCCGACGTGGACCCCGCGACCTACGGCGCCGAGCCGGACCCGCACACGAAGGGGACGGTGCGCGAGCGCGACGAGTTCGAGATCGCGCTCGCGAGCGGGGCGATGGAGCGCGACCTCCCCCTGCTCGGGATCTGCCGCGGGATGCAGCTGATGAACGTGGCCCGGGGCGGCACGCTCATCCAGCACCTGCCCGACGACGTCGGCCACGAGGACCACCGCCGCTCGCTCGGCTCCTGGGAGAACGCCGACCACGACGTGCGGCTGGCCGCGGGCTCGCTGGCCGAGCGCGCGGCCGGCGAGCGGATCCACGCCACGAAGTCCCACCACCACCAAGCGGTCGACCGCATCGGGGAGGGGTTCGAGGTGACCGGCTGGGCGACGATCGACGACCTGCCGGAGACGATCGAGGACCCGTCGCTGCGGTTCGCGCTCGGCGTGCAGTGGCACCCGGAGGTCGACCCCGCCTCCGGCCTCATCGCCGCCCTGGTCGAGCAGGCGCGGGCCGAGGCCGTGCGATGACGCTCACGGTGCTCGAGCCCGCCACGGAGCGGGTGCTCGCCGAGCTGCCCCGCGCCGGCGCCGAGGAGGCCGATGCCGCGGTGGCGCGCGCGAAGGCCGCCTACCCGGCCTGGCGGGACGTCTCGCCGCCCGACCGCGCGCGGCTGCTGCACCGGCTCGCAGACGCGCTGGCCGACCGGCAGGAGGAGCTGGCGGTGCTCGAGGCGCGCAACGCCGGCAAGCCGATCGGCGACGCGCGCGGCGAGATGGCGATGGTGGCCGACACCTTCCGCTACTACGCGGCGGCGCCCGAGCGCGCGCTCGGGGACACCATCCCCGTCGCCGGCGGCGTGGCGATGACCTTCCGCGAGCCGCTCGGCGTGGTCGCCCTCATCACGCCGTGGAACTTCCCGCTCACGATCGCCTCCTGGAAGCTCGCCCCGGCGCTGGCCGCCGGCAACGCCGTCGTGCTCAAGCCCGCCGAGCTGACGCCGCTCACGGCGCTGGAGTTCGAGCGGATCGCGGTGGAGGCCGGCATCCCCGAGGGCGTCGTCAACGTGGTGGTCGGGCGCGGCTCGGAGGCCGGCGCCCGGCTGGTCGAGCACCCGGACGTCGCGAAGGTGGCGTTCACCGGCTCCACCGAGGTCGGCCGGCGGATCGCCGCCTCGGCGGCAGAGACGATCAAGCGCATCACGCTCGAGCTGGGCGGCAAGTCCGCCAACATCGTGTTCGCGGACGCGGACCTCGCGGCGGCCGCCGCGGCCGCGCCCGGCGCGGTGTTCGGCAACGCGGGGCAGGACTGCTGCGCGCGCTCGCGGATCCTCGTCGAGCGGTCGGCGCTCGACTCGTTCATGGACGCGCTGGAGGAGTCGGTCGAGGCGCTGCGCGTGGGCGACCCGCTCGACGAGGCGACCCAGATGGGCCCGCTGATCTCCGCCGGCCAGCGCGAGACGGTCGCCTCGTACGTGCCGGGCGACGCGCCGGTGGCGATCCAGGGCAGCGCGCCGGACGGGCCGGGGTTCTGGTTCCCGCCCACCGTGCTGTGCCCGGTCGCGCGCGACGACCGCGCGGTGCGCGAGGAGATCTTCGGCCCGGTCGCCGTGGTGGTCCCCTTCCGGGACGAGCAGGATGCGGTCGAGCTGGCCAACGACACGATCTACGGGCTGTCGGGCTCGATCTGGACGCGTGACGGCGCCAAGGCGCTGCGCGTCGCCCGGGCGGTGCAGACCGGGGTGCTTTCGGTCAACTCGAACACCTCCGTGCGGGTGTCGACGCCGTTCGGCGGCTTCAAGCAGTCCGGTTACGGCCGCGAGCTGGGGCCGCACGCGGTGGACCACTACACCGAGCTCAAGACCGTCTACTACGCGACGTGAGCCGCCTCGCCGGAAAGGTCTGCGTCATCACCGGCGCCGCGAGCGGCATCGGCGCCGAGACCGCCGCGCTGTTCCGCGCCGAGGGCGCGACCGTGGTGGGCGTCGACCTGCGCGCCGGCACGCCGGGGGTCGACCTCGCGCTGGCCTGCGACGTCGCCGACGAGGACGCGGTGCGCGACATGTACGCCCGCGCGCGGGAGGAGTGCGGGCGGATCGACGTGCTGTTCAACAACGCCGGCATCTCGCCGGCCGACGACGGGTCGGTGCTGGAGACCTCGCTGGAGGCCTGGGAGCGGGTACAGGGGGTCAACACGCGGTCCGTCTTCCTGTGCTGCAAGCACGGCATCCCGCACCTGCTCGACGGCGGGGGCGGGTCGGTCGTCAACACCGCCTCGTTCGTGGCGGTGATGGGCGCCGCGACCTCGCAGGTCTCCTACACGGCCTCCAAGGGCGCCGTGCTCGCCCTGTCGCGCGAGCTGGGCGTGCAGTTCGCGCGCCAGGGCGTGCGCGTGAACGCGCTGTGCCCCGGCCCGGTCAACACGCCGCTGCTGCAGGAGCTGTTCGCCAAGGACCCCGAGAAGGCCGCCCGCCGACTCGTGCACCTGCCGATGGGCCGCTTCGCCGAGGCGCGCGAGATCGCCAACGCGGTGCTCTTCCTCGCCTCCGACGAGTCCTCGTACGTGAACGCCGCGACCTTCCTGGTCGACGGCGGGCTCTCCGGCGCCTACGTCACGCCCGAGTAGCTGTCCGTCAGCACTTAGGGGGATATTATCCCCCATATGGCTGACCGCATCGACCATGACCGGCTGTACGCATTGGCCGAGTCGCAGGCCGGGTACTTCACGGCGGCGCAGGCCATAGGGGTCGGCATGGATCGGAGCACTCTTCGCCATCACGCGCGACCCGGCGGCCGCTATGAGCGAGTCGCGCGAGGTCTGTACCGCCTACGGCACTTCCCGTCAGCGCCCCACGAGCATGTCATGGCCGCGTGGCTCGGGCTCGGCGAGCCCGGCGGCGTGGTCTCGCACGCGAGCGCGCTCGAGCTGTATGACCTGAGCGACGTAATCCCCGACGCCGTCCACATCTCCGTTCCGCGCAGCAAGCGAGGCCGTCGCCCTCGTGCCGGCCTGCGACTCCATACGCTCCAGCGCCCACCGGGCGGCGACGAGGTAAGGCGACGCGGAGGTCTGCCGGTCACGAGCCCGGAGCGGACGGTGCTCGACGCGCTGGAGGCAGGCACTCAGCCCGAGCAGATCGAGCTCGCGATCGGCCAAGCCGTCGCGCGCGGGCTTACGACCCCGCGCCGAGTCCGCATGGCAGCCGCGAGCCGATCGACCACGACACGCGCGTTCGTGGACCAGGTGCTACGGGACGGCACGCCATGAGGTACCAGGACGGTAGAGCCTTCCGCCAGGCACCCGAGCAGCGATTGAAGGACCGCGCCCGAGGAGATCCCTCCTCGCTTGTGTGGGATCGTAAGCGCGTCACGTTCGACCGCTTGCTGGCCCGGCTCGCTGTTGCGGCGACCGAGCAGTGGCTGCTCAAAGGCGCGTTCGCGCTGGACTTGAGACTCGCTGAGCAGGCGCGAGCGACGAAGGACATCGACATCGACTGGCACTCCGGAGAGCAGGAGCTGCTCGAGCGCCTGCTGGAGGCCGCGGCGCTCGACATCGACGACTACTTCGAGTTCGAGGCGGAGCGCGTCGGGATCGAGGCCGAGCGGATCGGCGGCGGCCACCGCTTCCGGCTTCGCACCTGGCTCGGCGGCCGTCCGTTCGAGGTCGTCCTCCTGGACGCCGGCTTCGCGGACGGGCCGGTGCCGCACGCGCAGACGCTCACCACTGCTCCGCTGCTCTCGTTCGCCGGGATCGACCCCGTCGCGGTGAAAGCGATATCACTCGAGCAGCACGTCGCCGAGAAGCTCCATGCCTACACCCGCGTCTATGAGGGCGCCAGGCCGAACACGAGGGTGAAGGACCTCGTCGACATGGCGCTGATCGCGACGAGCCTCCGCGTCGATCGTCCGCGGCTAGCCGTCGCGATCGATGGCACCTTCGCCCGCCGTGCGCCCATGACCCACCGCCGGCGCTTCCCGTTCCGCCCCGAACCTGGCAGCGGCCGTACCGTGCCCTCTCGCGGCCCCTGGGCCTTGATCCCGATGTCGCCTCCGGGCATGCCACTGCCGCGCGTCTCATCGACCCGATCCTTCAAGGCCTCCGTGCCTCAGAACCTAAAGGGTCTGACCCTTCAGGTCGCGGCGTATGAGCTTTCCGCTCGCCGTGCGCGGCAGCTCGGTCGCGAAGTCGACCACCCGGGGGTACTTGTACGGCGCCGTCCGGGCCTTCACGTGGTCCTGGAGCTCGCGCGCGAGGGCGTCGGACGGCGCGTAGCCGTCGCGCAGGACGACGACCGCGCGGACGACGCTGCCGCGCTCGGCGTCGGGCGCCGCCACCGCCGCGGCCTCCGCGACCGCGGCGTGCGTGCCCAGCGCCGACTCCACCTCGAACGGACCGATCCGGTAGCCGGCCGAGATGATCACGTCGTCCGTGCGCCCCTCGAAGTACAGGAAGCCCTGCTCGTCGCGTGTCACGCGGTCGCCGGTGCGCCATCGGTCGCCGTCGTGGCCGAGGAAGAACGTGGGCACGGAGGCGGGATCGACGACGAGCTCGCCGTCGTCCACGTCCACCCGGATGCCCGGCAGCGGGCGCCCCATCGAGCCGGGGCGGGCCGGGATCCCGAGCGGCATGCCGGTGACCTGGCCGGTCTCCGTCTGCCCGTAGCCGTCGCGGATCCACAGGTTCGTCGCCTCGTGCCAGGCCTCGAGCACCGCCGGGTCGAGCGCCTCCCCCGCGGCGACCAGGCCGCGCAGGTCGATGAAGGCGGTCAGCGTGGCGCGCCTCGCGATCACCCGGTACTCCGTCGGCGCCATGCACAGCAGGTCGACCCGCTCGTGAGCGAGGAGCTCCACGCGCTCGTGGGGGTCGAACCGCGCGTCGTGCAGGAGCGCGCTCGCCCCGCGCAGCCAGGGCGCGACGAACGCGTTGCGGGCGGACTTCGACCAGCCCGACGCCGCCGTGCACCACACGAGGTCGCCGGGCCGCGCGTCGAGCCAGTGGCGTGCCTGCAGCATCTGGCCGGGCAGGTAGCGCTGGCCGTGCAGCACGGGCTTCGGCTCCCCCGCGGTGCCGGACGTGAAGGTGATCAGGCACGGGTCCTCGGGACCGAGATCGACGGCCGAGGGCGCCGGCAGGTCCGGGAGGGCGCCCCACGGCACCCACGTCGTCGGGCCGTCCCAGCCCGCCGCCTCCAGCGTGCCGGCGTTGCGCTCGTCGCAGACCACGAGCTTCGGCTCGGCGGCGCGCAGCCGGAGCGCCAGGTCGGCGGGCCGCAGCTGCTCGTTGCAGGGCAGGGCGACGAGTCCCAGCCGGAAGCAGGCGACCATCGCGATCACCCACTCCGGGCGGTTGCCGACGAGCGTCATCACCACGTCGCCGGCCCGCAGCCCGGCGCGGTCTAAGCCCGCGGCGACCACCCCCGCGTCGCGCGCCATCTCGCCGAACGACCACTCGCGCCGGGCGCCGTCGCGGGCGATCGCGACGAGCGCGCGGGCGCTCGGCGGGGCCGCCTCGACCACGTCGCGAGCGAAGTTCATTGACGTATGCTCGCGCAATGGCCGCAGCCACCGCGTTCTACGAGAAGACCGACGAGCAGAAGGCGATCCTCGAGATGGTCCGCCAGTTCGTCGACGAGCAGATCATCCCCAAGGCAGAGCACTACGACCGCGAGGACGAGTTCCCGGAGCCGATCGTCGAGCAGATGAAGGAGCTCGGGCTCTTCGGCGTCACCATCCCCGAGGAGTACGGCGGGATGGGGCTCGACCTCTCGACCTACACGATGATCGTCGAGGAGCTCTCCCGCGGCTGGATCTCGATCTCGGGCGTGGTGAACACGCACTTCATCGGCTCCTACCTATTGATGAAGTTCGGCACCGAGGAGCAGAAGCACCGGCTGCTGCCGCGGATGGCCACCGGCGAGATCCGGGCGGCCTTCAGCCTCTCCGAGCCCGAGCTGGGGTCGGACGTGCAGGCGATCAAGACCTCCGCGACCCGCACGGACGGCGGCGACTGGGAGATCTCCGGCCAGAAGATGTGGGTCACGAACGGCCTCAGGTCGGGCGTCGTGTTCGTGCTCGTCAAGACCGACCGCGAGGCCGACCCGCCCTACCGCGGCATGACCTGCTTCGTGTGCGAGAAGGAGCCGGGCGCGGCGGAGAGCCCCGGGCTGACGGTCCCGCCCAAGATCCGCAAGATGGGCTACAAGGGCGTCGAGTCCACCGAGCTGGTGTTCGACGGTTTCCGCTGCCCGGCGGACATGGTGCTCGGCGGCGAGGAGGCCGGCCTGGGCAAGGGCTTCGTGCAGATGATGGACGCGCTCGAGGTCGGCCGGGTCAACGTCGCCGCCCGCGGCGTCGGCATCGCCCAGCGCGCGCTGGAGCTGGCGCTGCGCTACAGCCAGGAGCGCCGGGCCTTCGGCCGCCAGATCGCCCAGCACCAGGCGATCCAGTTCAAGCTCGCCGACATGGCCACCAAGGTCGAGGCCGCCCGGCTCCTGACGCTCAAGGCGGCCCGCATGAAGGACGCGGGGGAGCGCAGCGACCTCGAGGCCGGCATGGCCAAGCTGTTCGCCTCGGAGGCCGGCAAGGAGGTCGTCGAGGACGCCTTCCGGATCCACGGCGGCTACGGCTACTCCAAGGAGTACGAGATCGAGCGCCTCTACCGCGACGCGCCGCTGCTGCTGATCGGCGAGGGCACCTCCGAGATCCAGCGCATGGTGATCGGCAAGACGCTGCTCCAGCGCCACAAGATCTGAACGTGCCGCTGCGGATCGAGGACTACGGCCTCATCGGCGACACCCAGACCGCGGCGCTGGTCGGCGCCGACGGCTCGATCGACTGGCTGTGCCTACCGCGGTTCGATTCCGGAGCGTGCTTCGCGGCGCTCCTGGGGGACGAGCGGCACGGGCGCTGGCGGATCGCGCCGCGCGGGGAGGTGCGGCGGGTGGAGCGCCGGTACCGGGACGGCACGCTGGTGCTGGAGACCGACCTGCACACCGAGGACGGCGCGGTGCGGCTCGTGGACTGCATGCCGCCGCGCGGCGAGGCGCCGGACGTGGTGCGGCTCGTGCAGGGCCTCGAGGGCCGCGTGGAGCTCGACATGGAGCTCGTGCTGCGGTTCGACTACGGGCGCGTGATCCCGTGGGTGCGGCGCACCGGCGGCTACCTGCTCGCCGTGGCCGGGCCGGACGCGGTGCGCCTGGACTCCGGCGTGCCGACGCACGGCCGGGACCTGAGGACGCACGCGTCCTTCGCCGTCGCCGCCGGCGACGAAGTGCCGTTCGTGCTCACCTGGTACCCCTCGCACGACCCCGAGCCGCAGCCGGTTGACGCGGCCCAGGCGGTGGAGGACACCTGCGCGTGGTGGCGCGACTGGTCGGGTCGCTGCCCGGTGGACGACCCGCTCGTGCACCGCTCCCTGCTCACGCTGAAGGCGCTCACCTACGCGCCCACCGGCGGGATCGTCGCCGCCGCCACGACCTCGCTGCCCGAGCAGCTCGGCGGCGTGCGCAACTGGGACTACCGCTTCTGCTGGCTGCGCGACGCGACGCTGACGCTGCTCGCCCTGCTCCAGGGCGGCTTCGTCGACGAGGCGCGCGCCTGGCGCGACTGGCTCCTGCGCGCAGTCGCGGGCGACCCGCACGACATGCAGATCATGTACGGGCCCGCGGGCGAGCGCCGCCTCACGGAGCTGGAGCTGGGCTGGCTGCCGGGCTACGAGGGCGCGGGGCCGGTGCGGATCGGCAACGCCGCCTCCGGCCAGTTCCAGCTGGACGTCTACGGCGAGGTGATGGACGCGATGCTGGCGGCGCGCGAGGGCGGGCTGGAGCCCGACGACTACGCCTGGCGGATGCAGCGCGCGGTGCTCGAGTTCCTGGAGTCGGCCTGGAGCCGGCCCGACGAGGGGATCTGGGAGGTGCGCGGCCCCCGCCGGCACTTCGTCCACTCCAAGGTGATGGCGTGGGTGGCGTTCGACCGCGCGGTCCGGACCGTCGAGCGGTTCGGCTATCCGGGCGACGCCGACCGCTGGCGCCGCGCCCGGGAGGAGATCCACCGCGAGGTGTGCGAGCAGGGGTGGGACGCCGACCGCGGCACGTTCACGCAGTCCTACGGCTCGCGTGCCCTGGACGCCGCGCTGCTGCTGATCGGGAAGGTCGGGTTCCTGCCCGGGGACGACCCGCGCGTGGTCGGCACGCTGGAGGCGGTCGAGCGGGAGCTGTGCGTGGACGGCTTCGTGCTGCGCTACCCGACCGACGAGTCCGACGACGGCCTGCCGCCCGGCGAGGGCGCCTTCCTGCCGTGCTCGTTCTGGCTCGTCGACGCGCTCGGCCTCGCCGGCCGCCGCGCCGAGGCCCGCGCGCTGTACGACCGGCTGACCGGCCTGGCCAACGACCTCGGGCTGCTCTCGGAGGAGTACGACCCGCGGACCGGGCGCCTGGTCGGCAACTTCCCGCAGGCGTTCACGCACGTCGCGCTGGTCACGAGCCACGGCGGGCTCGCGGACGAGCCCCGTACCACGACGAAGGGCCCGCCGGACGAACCGGGCCGTTCGAACGACGAAGGGCCCGCCGGGGAAGGCGGGCCCTTGACGACGAAGGGCCCGCCGGGGGAAGCGGGCCCTTCGTGAGGGGGTGGCGGAGAGGCCGGGGGGTCAGGTCGGGCTTCCGCTGCTGCGACGTCCCTGTCGCGTTGGAGGATCATGCGGCACGCCGGTTGGGAAAAGCTTGGCGAAGCCTTGGCGGGTTAACCGCACCGCTGCCCCAGATACGCTGCTCCGATGACGACCACCGAGCCCGCCGCCGCCCGCATCGACCCCGACCGCGTGGCCGCGCTCACCGAGTGCCAGCGCGCGATCCACCGCGAGCGCACGGCCGGCTCCGGCGAGCTGTACCGGCGCGCCGCCCGCGTCATGCCCGGCGGGGTGCCGTCGCAGTTCCAGAAGAACGACCCGTGGCCGGTGTACCTGGAGCGCGGGCAGGGCGCGCGCGTGTGGGACGTCGACGGCAACGAGTACCTGGACTTCCACAACGGCTTCGGCGTCATGTGCGTCGGCCACGCCAACCCGGTCATCGCCGCGGCCGTCAAGGCGCGGATGGACGAGGGCAGCCACTTCGCCGCGCCCACGCAGGGCTCGATCACCGTGGCCGAGGAGCTGCGCCGGCGCTGGGGCCTCCCCCACTGGCGCTTCACGAACTCCGGCACCGAGTCGACGATGGACGCCATCCACCTCGCGCGCGGCGCGAGCGGCCGCGAGCTGATCGTCAAGATCGAGGGCACCTACCACGGCCACCACGACGCGGTGATGGTGTCCGTCAAGCCGCCCGCCGGGCTGATGGGCGACCGTGCGCGGCCGGCGTCGGTCCCGTACGGCCTCGGCTATCCGGACGGCATGACCGCCCTCACGCGCGTCGTGCCCTTCAACGACGCCGACGCGCTCGCCCGCCTGCTCGAGGAGCTGGACGGCCAGGTCGCGGGGATGATCCTCGAGCCGGCGATGATGAACATCAACATCGTCCCGCCCGAGCCGGGGTATCTGGAGCGCGTCCGCGAGCTCACGCGCGAGCACGGCGTGACGCTGATCTTCGACGAGGTCAAGACCGGCGCCGCGGTCGCGGCGGGCGGCGCCACCGAGCTCTACGGCGTCACGCCGGACGTGGTGTGCCTTGCGAAGGCGATCTGCGGTGGGCTGCCGGGAGGCGCGATCGGGATGACCGGCGAGCTCGCGGAGGTGGTCGCCGACGGCCGCGTGCGCCAGCAGGGGACCTTCAACGGCAACCCGCTGGTGATGGCGGCCG
Organism: Solirubrobacteraceae bacterium; assembly: GCA_050696935.1. Lineage (GTDB taxonomy): Bacteria > Actinomycetota > Thermoleophilia > Solirubrobacterales > Solirubrobacteraceae > DASSUW01. The sequence goes on from JBOGYU010000027.1 coordinate 15,567, forward strand.
CCGAGGCGGCGCTGACCGAGGTGCTGACCGCGGACGCCTACGCGCAGCTGCACGCCGCCAACCGCCACCTGATGGCCGGCTGCGAGCGGGTGATCGCCGAGTACGGCCTCCCCGCCCACACGGTCGGCATGGGCTCCAAGGGCTGCGTGGTGTTCAGCACCGAGCCCGTCCGCGAGTACCGCGACTACCTCGCGCGGATCCACCACGACCTCACGAACCTGGCGTGGCTCTACCACATGAACCACGGGATCTTCATGACGCCCGGCGAGGACGAGGAGTGGACCCTGTCGGTCCTCCACGCCGACGCCCACCTCGACCGGTACGTCGAGGTCTTCGAGGCGTTCGCGCGGGACGTGACGGCCTAGTAGCAGCGCGCTCGGGGGGCGGCCCTCCCGCCCCTTGCCTTTCGAGCCACGCTGACCGGCGTGGCCGGGGGCGGCAACTCCTCGGTCGGCGTGGGTACGGGCTCCCGTGAAACGTCGCGATCGGAGACTCCGGCCCCGGACAGCGTCCGCGGTCTCCGTCGTCGTGGTGGCCGAGACCTGCGCTCAACGATCGCTGCGCTCCGCACTCGCGGGCTCACGCTTCGCTCAACGAGCGGGGCACACGCGCTGGAGCAAGAGGCTGTCCGGCTTCCGGCTCGCGCGACGGGTGCGGCGCTTCAAGGACGGACCAACCCGAGCTTTTCGGCCGGACTCCCCGGCGTCGTCAGGATGAAGCGAGCTGGACTCAATCGAACCGCGCGGGCTGGAAGACCGTTGTAGGGGTAACCCCTCCATGGAGGGTTCGATTCCCTCCCCTCCACTTATGGACACGCGGTGCGTGCGGCCCGGTCACACCGGCGACCACTTCTCGAGCGCCGCGGCCACCTTCGGCGTCCACCACTCGAGTTCGGCACTCGCCGTCGCCCGCGCCTCCTCTCCGCCTCCCAGCGCGATCGGCAGCGTGAAGTGACAGCCGAGCTGTACGAACCCGCCGATGAGCGCGAGCTCCATGGCCTTCTGGTCGAACCGGTCGCCGTAGAGGCTGCGAAAGTCGGCGACCAAGTCATCGCGGGAAACGTCCAGGCGCTTGGCGTCGAAGATGAGGAACGACGCCAGCTCGACAGGCGCCGGCGCGCTTCCCGTCCGTTCCCCCCAGTCGATCAGGACGACCCGGTCGTCTGAGAACCCGAGGTTGTTCAGCCGCACGTCGCCGTGGATCAGCGTCGGCTCATGTCCAATATGCGCCCGGCGGCTCTGCGAAGCGGCGACTGTGCCAGCTCAGCCCTCGGTGACGCGCAGCCCGGCGATCCCGATGAAGATCAGCGCCAGGAAGCCGAGCCGGGCGAGCCCGGCCTCCTCACCCAGCGCGAGGATCCCGACCAGCGCGACGCCGACGATCCCGATCCCGACCCAGACCGCGTAGGCGGTCGCGGCGGGCAGGGTGCGAAGCGCCACCGAGAGCATGAAGAGGCTGAGGCCGGCGGCGGCGAGGCCGAGGACGCTCGGCCAGAGGCGGGTGAAGCCGTCGGCCTGCTTGAGGGCGACCGCCCAGACGACCTCGAGCAGTCCGGCGGCGGCGAGGATGAGCCAGGCCATCTGCTCACTCCTCAGGCGGTGACGCCGCCGTCGACCGCGATCGCCGCGCCGGTGATGTAGCGGCCGCCGGCGCCGGCCAGGTGGCTGACCGTCGCCGCGATGTCCTCGGGGCTCGCGTAGCGGCCGAGGGCGGTGAGCGCGCGCTCGGCGTCGGCGTCGGGCCCGTCGGCCGGGTTCATCTCGGTGTCGGTCGATCCGGGATGGACGACGTTGACGGTGATTCCGCGCTCGCCGAGGTCGCGGGCGACACCCTTCGTGAGCCCGACCACGGCCGACTTGCTCATCGCGTACAGGCTCACCCCCGGGTAGGGGACGCGCTCGGCGAAGGAGCTTCCGATGCTGATGATCCGCCCGCCCTCGCGCATGTGGCGGGAGGCCGCCTGGATCGCGACGAACGGCGCGCGGACGTGAACGGCGAGGGTGCGGTCGACCTCCTCGAGCGAGACCGCCTCGAGCGGGCCGATCGGGAAGATGCCGGCGTTGTTGACCAGGATGTCGAGTCGACCGAGTTCGGCGGCCGTGCGTTCGACCGCGGCGGCGACGGCGTCGGGATCGCCGCAGTCGGCCTCGATCGCCACCGCCCGGCTGCCGCTCGCGCGGACGGCGTCGGCCACCTCGGCCGCCTGCTCGGCCGCCTGGCGGTAGGTGAGCGCCACGTCGGCCCCGTCGGCGGCGAGCCGCCTCGCGATCGCGGCGCCGATCCCGCGGCTCCCACCCGTGACGAGCGCCACCCTCCCGTCGAGCTGTCCCACCTTCGTCCCTTTCTGTAGTGAGCGATATAGAAAGGACAACGGTACCATATTCCTAGTGATCGCTACAGAAAGATCCTGCTGATGGCACAGCGGGGGCGGCCGCGCGGCTTCGACCGCGACCAGGCCCTTCAGCGGGCGATGGACGTCTTCTGGGAGCGCGGCTACGAGGGGACGTCGATCAGCGAGCTGACCGCGGCGATGGGGATCGGCGCGCCGAGCCTCTACGCCGCGTTCGGCTCCAAGGAGCAGCTCTTCCGCGAGACGGTCGAACTCTACGACTCGCTCGAGGGCGCCGAGCGCGCGCTTCACGACGGGCCGACGGCGCGGGAGGGGATCGAGGCGATGCTCCGCGAGCACGCCGCCAACTACACCGACCCCGAGACCCCGGCCGGCTGCCTGATCGTGCTCGGCGCCACCGCCCACGCCCCCGAGAACCGCAAGATCGCCGAGTACCTGGCCGGCTGGCGGCGGGAAACCACGGAGATGCTCCGCGCGCGGCTCGCCCGCGGCGTCGAAGAGGGCGACGTCCCGGGGAGCGTCGACGTCGACGCCCTCGCCGCCTACTTCAACACCCTCCTCGAGGGCCTCTCGATCGAGGCCCGCGACGGCGCATCGCGCGAGCAGCTCGACAGGACCATCGACTGCGCGATGGCCGCCTGGGAGCCGCTCACCGCGGCCCGGGCAGCGGGCTGAGCGGCTCCCGCAATGCGCGAGCAAACGAGCGTCTGCGCTGATCTGGTGTTGTTGCCGCTCGGGACGAGGAACAGCAGCCCTCGTACCTGGTGTGTCATATCGCGGCCCAAGAGGCCCATCCAAAGCAGGACCAGCCACGTTCCCTGCGGTGGTCCCGTGCACACGCTTGCGCTGCCCAAGTGGAGGAGTAGCCTGGGGCGCGGCTACGCCCGCTCCCCGGCGAAGCGCGCTCGGTACGCGGCCGCGGGCGATGGAAGGAGGTGCTATCGCGGAAACCACGCGACTGTCCCAGCAACGGCACCCCAGACGAAGGGAGCAGCGAGTGTTCGCAAGCATCAGGAGGTATCGCCTGCAGCGCGGGTCGATGGAAGAGCTCACGCGCCGGGTCGACGAGGGCTTCGCCGAGGACATCGGCCGCCGGCCGGGATTCGTGGCGTACGAGTTCATGGACTGCCGCGACGGCGAGATCATCACGCTGAGCGTGTTCCGCGACGCCGACCAGGCCGAGGCGTCGCGCGAGCTCGCCCAGCGGTGGACCGAGGAGAATCTGCAGGATCTCGAGTTCCGCCGCCTCGAGGCGCTGCACGGCGAGATCCTCGTCAGTCGCGCGGCGCGGGACATGCTCGAGCCGGGCCACGCCGGATCCGCCCGGAAGTTCGCCAGCGTGCGGCGCTACCGGCTCCGGACCGGCTCGATCGGAGAGCTCATGCACATCGTCGATGAGGTCTTCGCCGGCGAGATCGAGGCCATGGACGGATTCGAGGCGTATCACGCGCTCGACTGCGGCGGCGGCGAGCTCGTTTCGATCAGCCTCCTCCGCGACCAAGCGGCGGCGGAGGACTCCGACGAGCGGTCGCTTGAGTTCGTCCGCCGAGAGCTCGGCGATTTCGACATCGAGCGCACCGAGGTGCTCGGCGGCGAGGTCGTCGTCAGCCGCGCGATGGCGACGCTGCTGGAGCCAGCCCACGCATGACGCAAGTGGGGCGGGGCGGCGCACCCCCGGCACCGCCGCCCCGCCTTCAGGCGGCGCCGCGCCCCGCGGCCGTGAAGCTGCTCCACAGTGTCGAGGCGACGGCGCCCGGGTCGGGGCCCTCATGGACCTCGACGCGCTCGACCCACTTGACCCACTGAAACCCGCGTCGCCCCGGGGCGACAAGGCGGCACGGCGCGCCGTGGCGGTGGGCGAGCGGCTCCTCGCCGACGTGCGTGGCGAGCAGCAGCGCGCGCGCGTCGCGGAGGCCGAAGCTCCAGCGGTAACCGGTGCGCGAGATCACGCGCACGTGGCGAGCGCCGGGCTCGACGCCGGCGTCGTCGAGCAGGCGGCCGAGCGAGACGCCGCGCCAGTGCTGGGTCGAGAAGAAGCCGCCCGTGCAATCCAGCGTGGCGGTCAGCGCGTCGCCGCGGTCCAGTTCGGCGGCGGTGATGGCGAGCGGCCGCCGCACGCGTCCGGCGACGGTGAGCCGGTAGCCGCCCGCGAGCGGCCGCGGTCGGTCGGCGACCCACGAGGTCGCCGGGAACGCGTTGCCGGTGAACGAGCCGGCGTCGTAGGAGCCGGTGAAGCGCCGCCGGGCGCCGGGTACGCCGAGCGTCCGCTGCACCGGACGCTGGAGCTGCCAAGCGGCTACCGCGCCGGCGCCGAGCGTGGCCGCCGTGAGGAACTGGCGCCGGTCGGTGAGGTCGCGCCCGCGTGGGCGCTTGGCCCGCACCCGCGCGTGAGCGAGCACGACGACCGCGAGCACCGCGCCGAGGACACCGTGCCAGAACAGCACCGTGTAGCCCGCGACCCCGACCCTGCCGGCGGTCGACCACACCGTGCCGCTGACCAGTACGGCCAGCACGAGGCCGAGTGCCAGCAGACCGCGCAGCGTGCGCGGGTCGCGGCACGGCCGCGCGCAGACGCGCGGCAGGACCCGGCGCAGCTTGAACACCAGCAGCAGCGCGAGCGCGCTGCCCGCCAGCGCGTGCGCGCCGAACACCCAGGCGCCGCCCGGGGACCCGGCAAACCAGGTCGCCAGGCCGCTCACGAGACCTAGCGCCACCAGCAGCGCCAGGCCCCAATCGGTGCCCCGCGGCGTCACGGCCGGCCGATTGTACGGAGCCGCGACACGCGGC
>JBOGYU010000028.1:0-20541 GCA_050696935.1 Solirubrobacteraceae bacterium
GCCGTGGCCGCCGTCCGCCGCCTGGCCAAGGGAGCCGAGCGCGAGGCCGTCACCGTGCGCCTGCGCCGCGGCGACGGCAGCTGGCGCTGGGCCGAGGCCCAGCTGCTCGCGGTCCGCGACGGCGACCGGCTGGCCGAGGTGCACGCCACCGTCCGCGACGTCCACGCCCAGGCCGAGGCCCAGCGCGCGCAGGCCGACGCCGAGGCCCGCTTCCGCACAGCCTTCGAGGAGGCTCCGATCGGCATGGCGATCGCCTCGATCGACGGCCACTTCCTGCAGGTCAACCGCGCGCTGTGCGCGATCACGGGCCGCGATCAGGAGGAGCTCGAGGGCACCAACGCCCAGCGTCTGCTCCCGTCCGAGGACCGCGCCGCGGAGTCGGCGGCACTCGCCCGCCTCGCCCGCGGCGACGCCCCGTCGGTGCGCGGCGAGCGCCGCTGGCTGCACGCCGCCGGGCAGGTCGTCTGGGTGGCGTACAACGCCACGCTGGTGCGCGACGCCGCCGGCATCCCGCTGCACGTCCTCATGCAGGTCCAGGACGTCACGGAGCGGCGCCGCTACGAGTCCGAGCTGCGCTACCTGGCCGACCACGACCCGCTCACCGGCCTGCTGAACCGCCGCGCCTTCGCCGGCGAGCTGGAGTCCCACTTGGAGCACGTGCGCCGCTACGGCCCGCGGGGCGCCGCGCTGGTGCTCGACCTCGACCACTTCAAGAACATCAACGACACGCTCGGCCACGGGACGGGCGACGAGCTGATCATCTCGCTCGCCCACGCGCTGCGCGAGATGCTCGACGAGCGCTGCGCGATCTCCCGCCTCGGCGGCGACGAGCTCGCGGTGCTCGTGCCCGACGGCGACGAGAGCGACGTCCGGGCCATCGCCGGCCAGGTGCTCGACGTCGTGCGCGCGCAGCGGGTGGCGAGCCCGTCCGGGCGCCTGCGCGCCGTCAGCGCGAGCATCGGCATCGCCGCGGTCGACGACGCCGTGCTGACCGCCGACGACGTGCTCGCCAACGCCGACCTGGCGATGTACGAGGCCAAGGAGGCGGGCCGCGACCGCGCGATCGTGTACAAGCCCGCCCGCCACTCCGGCGCCCGCCTGGACGGCCGCGTCTCGTGGCCGGACATCATCCGCGACGGGCTCGACGAGGACCGCTTCGTGCTCCAGGCCCAGCCGATCGTCGACCTCGCCAGCGGCGAGATCGGCCAGTACGAGCTGCTGCTGCGCCTGCGCGACCCGTTCGGCGAGCTGATCTCCCCGGCCGCCTTCCTGCCGGCCGCAGAGCGCTACGACCTGATCGGCAGGATCGACCGCTGGGTCGTCTCCCGCTCGATCGCCATGCTCGCGGAGGAGCGCCGCCGCGGCCGCCGCCTCACCTTCGAGGTCAACATCTCCGGCCGCTCGACCGGCGACCCGGACCTGCTGGCGCTGATCGAGGGCGAGCTGCGCACGCACGAGGTGGAGCCGTCCCAGGTGATCTTCGAGATCACCGAGACGACCGCGGTGGCCAACATCCCGCGCGCGCAGGAGTTCGCGCACCGGCTGGCCGCGCTCGGCTGCCGCTTCGCGCTGGACGACTTCGGCGCCGCCTTCGCCTCCTTCTACTACCTCAAGCACCTCCCGTTCGACTACCTGAAGATCGACGGCGAGTTCGTCCGCGGCTGCGTGACCGATCGCACGGACCAGCTCGTGATCCGGGCGGTGGTGGACATCGCGCGCGGCCTCGGCAAGCGCACGGTGGCCGAGATGGTGGGTGACGAGGAGACCATGGCGCTGGTGCGCGACCTCGGGGTCGACCACGCGCAGGGCTTCCACATCGGCAAGCCGGCGCCGCTCGCGCGCTGGCTCGTCGAGCGCAAGCCGGCGGACAAGCGCCGCGCCGCCGCCGGCGCCCGCTGAAACATAAAGGGGACTGTCCCCTTTAGGTTTGCGCGCCTGTGCTCTGGGTCGCGCTCACCATCGTCGCCGCGATCGCCGTGGGCGTCGAGGCCGAGCGCCGGAAGGGCCCGCGCGCCGGCCGCGCCGCCCGCGGCGTCCTGTGGCTGATGCTCTACGTGCTGATGCCGCCGGTTGTGTTCTTCAACATCGCGCGGCTCGAGATCACGGCCGACGTCGGCGCGGGGATCGCGCTCGGCTGGGCCGCGCTGGCCCTGTCGGCGCTCACCGCCTGGGGCGTCGGACGCAGGCTCCTGCGGCTCGAGCGCCCGTCCGCCGGCGTGCTGTCGATCGTCGCCATGCAGGGCAACACCGGCATCCTCGGGCTGCCGTTCGTCGCCGCGGTGCTCGGCTTCGACCGCCTGCCGGAGGCCGTCGCCTACGACGCGCTCGTGCAGGCGCCCGTGTTCCTGCTGCTCTCGTTCGCGGTGGCCGCCGCCACGGGCACGCGCGCCGGCGAGGGCGTCCGGCAGCGCGTGCGGGCCTTCTTCTTCCGCAACCCGCCGCTGGCCGCGGTCGCCCTGGCGCTCGTGGCGCCGGACGCGCTCGCCCCCGACGTGCTCGTCGACGCGTCGCGGGTGCTCGTGCTGGCGATGGTGCCGCTCGGCTTCTTCGCGGTCGGCGTGACGATGGCGGAGGAGGCCGAGGAGGGCGCCCTGCGGTTCCCGCCGCCGTTCACGCGCGGCGTGGGTGCCGCGCTGGTCCTGCGGTTGTGCGTGGCGCCGCTCCTGCTGCTCGCCCTGGCCGCGCCGCTCATCGACCTGCCGGGGACGTTCCTGCTGCTGGCGGCGATGCCGGCGGGCCTGCACATCGTGATGCTGGCCCACGCGTACGGGCTCGACCTGCCGTTCGCCGCCGGCGCGATCGTCTGGACGACGGCGGTCTGGATGGTGCTCGCGACCGGCGTCATCATCGTCGTTTGATGCGCGCGCTGGTGCAGCGGGTGAGCCGGGCGGCGGTGGACGTGGACGGCGAGCGGATGGCCGAGATCGGCGACGGGCTGCTCGTCCTGCTCGGCGTCACGCACGACGACGGACCGCGGGAGGCCGACCGGCTCGCGGACAAGGTGCGCGCGCTGCGGGTCTTCCCGGATGCGGAAGGCCGGATGAACGAGCCGCTCGGGCCCCGCGAGATCCTCTGCGTCTCGCAGTTCACGCTCTACGGCGATGCGCGGAAGGGCAACCGCCCCACGTATATGGCCGCCGCCCGGCCCGAGCACGCCGAGCCGCTGTACGAGCGCTTCTGCGACCGCCTGGACGCGCGGCGGGGCGTGTTCGGCGCCCGCATGGCGGTGGAGCTCGTCAACGACGGCCCGGTGACGCTGCTGCTCGAAGTTCCGTAGGCTGCGGCGCCGATGCCGCCCGAGGAACGCTTCGTCGCCCGCTTCGCCGCGGAGCCGCCGCAGGACCCGCTGCCCTACGGCCGCTGGGCGGACACGCTCCAGGCGGAGTTCATGGCCGCCTGCCTGAAGGTCGACGCCGAGGGCGCCGACCTCGGCGAGCCCGGCTCGATGACCTGGTTCCCGGACCGGACCTGGAGCGGGCGCACGTTCGTGCCGGCCACCTCGCGCACGACGACGGGGCTCGAGCTGTTCGGCTACGTGTCGTTCACGCCGGGCGACGAGGACCACGAGCCGGGCGAGTTCTACTCGTGGGCCGACTTCACCGACGAGGTGGCCGACCGCCACCCGGAGTGGAAGATGGACCTGAGCGAGGAGGTGATCGGCGGCTGGCGCGGCGAGAACGGCGAGGTGGCGGCCATGACCCTGGTGTGGGGCGTCCCGCTGCTCCGCGGCGGCGCGATCGCCACCGCGGAGCTGGCGGGCCTCGCGGTCGACCAGTGCAAGGTCACCGAGGACCGCTTCACGCTGATCGCTCCCGACGCCTACCGAGCCGACTACCTCGAGATCGCGCTGTGGGACGCCAAGGCCTCCGAGCTCGCCCGCGAGTCGCTCTACGAGGAGGAGGAGGAGTAGCCGTTGCGGGAGGCGACCACCCGGTCCACGAGCCCGTAGTCGCGCGCCTCGTCGGGCGTGAAGAAGCGGTCGCGCTCCAGCGCGTCGGAGATCTCCTCCACGGCGCGGCCGGTGTGCTCGGCGTAGATCTCCTCCATCCGCCGGCGCAGTGCGAGCGACTCCTTCGCGTGGATCTGGATGTCGGTCGCCTGGCCCTGGAAGCCGCCCGTCGGCTGGTGGATGAGGATGCGCGAGTTGGGCAACGCCGCGCGCTTGCCGGGCGCGCCGCCGGCGAGCAGGAGCGAGCCCATGGACATCGCGACGCCGCAGCAGGTGGTGGCGATGTCCGGCTTGATGAACCGCATCGTGTCGTAGATCGCCAGCCCGGCGTAGACGACGCCGCCCGGGCAGTTGACGTACAGGTGGATGTCCTTCTCCGGGTCCTCGGCCTCCAGGTGCAGGAGCTGGGCGACCACGAGGTTGGCGATCTCGTCGTCGATCGCGGTCCCGAGGAAGACGACCCGCTCGCGGAGCAGGCGGGAGTAGATGTCGAACGAGCGCTCCCCGCGGGGATCCTGCTGGACGACGACGGGCACGAGCGGCATGGCGTGTCTCCTGGTTCGTGCAACCCTACGGTTGCGTCTGGGTCGCCATGATAACGTGCAACCCATGAGTTGCGTCCAGAGAGAGATCGTCCTGCCCGTCCCCCGCGAGCGCGCGTGGGAGCTGATCACCGAGCCCGGCGAGCTGGCGGAGTGGCTGGCCGAGGACGTCGAGTTCGAGGCGGAGGAGGGCGCGCCGCTGCGGGCGGACGACCGCGCGGGGATCGTGGAGGAGGTCGAGCCCGGCGAGCGGATCGTGTTCGCATGGGGCGACTCGCGCGTGGAGTGGCGCCTCGACGATCACCCGGCGGGCACGCGCTTCACGGTCGTCGAGACGCGCGAGAGCTTCGCCTGGGGCCCGCGGCTGACCGCGCTGACCTCCGCCGCCGCGCTGTGCCCGGCGTAGACGCCGTCTTCGCGGCGCTCTCGGACCCGACTCGGCGCGAGGTCATCCGCTCGCTCGCCGAGCGGCCCGGGCTGACCGCGTCGCTGCTGGCGGGCGAGCTCCCGGTCACCCGCCAGGCGGTCGCCAAGCACCTCGCCGCGCTCTCGGACGCGGGACTGGTCGAGGCGCGCCGCGAGGGGCGAGAGACCCGCTACACGCTCACCCCCGCGCCGCTGGCGGACGCGATGGAGTGGATGGTCTCGGTGGGTGCCGAGTGGGACGCGCGCCTTGCGCGACTTGCTGCGCGCCGCTGAGGGACGGACTGCGAACTGCGCTGGGTAGGGAGGGTGAGGAAGGGGAGTTTCGTGCAAAGGACGACGGTTGTTCGCCGCCGTTTGCACGTTCGTCCCCCAGATGGGGATAAACGTGCAAATCCGCCCGCCGGACCGTGGGGCTTTGCACGTTCCTCCCGACCCACCCTCCTTCAATGCCGAAGTTCGCCCCGCCGAGGCGCTCGAAGACGCCGTAGTTCGAGCCGCCTACGCGGTACGAGCCGTGGGGACCCGCTCGACCACCTCGGAGTCCGTGAGCGGGAAATGGCAGGCGGCGACGTTGCCGCCCTCCTTGGGCTCGAGCTCCGGCGGCTCCTGCCGGCAGATCTCCTGCGCCTTCCAGCAGCGCGTGTGGAAGCGGCAGGCGGGCGGCGGGTTCGAGGGCGACGGGACGTCGCCGGCGAGGATCTGGCGCTTCTTGGCGGCCGCCAGGCGCGGCTGGGGCACCGGCACGGCCGACATCAGCGCGCCGGTGTAGGGCATCCGCGGGTGCGCGTAGAGCTGCTCCGCAGTGGCCAGCTCGACCACCTTGCCGAGGTACATCACCGCCACCCGGTCGCACATGTGCCGCACGACCGACAGGTCGTGGGCGATGAAGATCAGCGTGATCCCGAGGTCGCGCTGGAGCTCGCGCAGCAGGTTCAGGATCTGCGCCTGGATCGAGACGTCCAAGGCCGAGACCGGCTCGTCCGCCACGATCAGCTGCGGCTTGAGCGCGAGCGCGCGTGCCACGCCGATGCGCTGGCGCTGGCCGCCGGAGAACTCGTGCGGGTAGCGGTTGTAGTGCTCGGGGTTCAGCCCCACCCGGTCCATCAGGTCGCGCACCGTGCGCTTGCGCTCGCCCTCGCCCTTGTTCATGCGATGGATCGCGAACGGCTCGGCGATGATCGTGCCGACCGTCTTGCGCGGGTTCAGCGACGAGTACGGGTCCTGGAAGATCATCTGCATGTCCCGCCGCAACTCCTTCAGGCGCCCGCGCCTGGCGTTGGCGATCTCCTCGCCGCCGAGCTTGACCGAGCCGGAGGTCGGGTCGATCAGCCGCAGCATCAGCCGCGCGGTGGTCGACTTGCCGCAGCCCGACTCGCCCACCAGGCCGAGCGTCTCCCCCCGCAGCACGTCGAACGACACGCCGTCGACCGCCTGCACCGCCCCCACCTGGCGCTGGAGCAGCCCGCGCCGGATCGGGAAGTGCTTGACGAGGTCGCGGACCTCGACCAGCACGTCGCTCATGCCGCGCCCTCGATCACGTCCTGCCGCGCCTGCTCGGGCCGCACGCCGGCCTGCAGCTCGCCCCACAGCCGCTTGCGCGTGGCGGAGTCCAGCAGGCAGGCGACGGTGTGGGAGCGGTCGCCGTCGACCGGGTCGAGCACGGGGTCCACGCGCCGGTGCGCCTCGCGCACGTACGGGCAGCGTGGGTGGAAGGAGCAGCCGCCGGGCAGGTGGATCAGCGACGGCGGGCGGCCCGCGATCGGCACCAGCTCCTCGCCGCGCGGCGCGTCCATGCGCGGGATCGAGCTGAGCAGCCCCCAGGTGTAGGGGTGCTCGGGCGCGTTGAAGACCGTGTCGGCCGCCGCCTGCTCCACGATCCGGCCGGCGTACATGACCGCGATCTCGTCCGCCATCTCCGCCACCACGCCGAGGTCGTGCGTGATGACCACCACGGCGGTGTCGAACTCGCTCTGCAACCGCTCGATCAGCTCGAGGATCTGCGCCTGCACGGTCACGTCGAGCGCGGTCGTGGGCTCATCGGCGATCAGCAGCTTCGGGTCGTTCGCCAGGGCCATCGCGATCATCGCCCGCTGGCGCATGCCGCCGGAGAACTCGTGCGGGTAGGCCTCGGCGCGCCGGCGCGGCTCCGGGATGCCGACCAGGCCGAGCATCTCGACGGCGCGGTCGTAGGCCTGCGCCTTCGAGACGTCCCTGTGCGCCTGGATCGCCTCCACGATCTGCCTGCCGATCTTGTAGAAGGGGTGCAGCGAGGACAGCGGGTCCTGGAAGATCATCGCGATTTCGTTGCCGCGGATCGCGCGCATCTCCTCGTCGGAGGCGCCCAGCAGGTCCCGGCCCTCGAACCGCACCGCGCCGGAGATGCGCGCGTTGCGGGCGCGCGTGAGGCCGAGCACGGTGAGCGAGGAGACCGACTTGCCGGACCCGGACTCGCCCACGATCCCGAGCGTCTGCCCGCGGTCGACCGTGTAGGAGATCCCGTCGACGGCCTTGACCAGCCCGTCCTCGGTGTCGAAGTGGACGCGGAGGTCCTCGACCTCCAGCAGGGGAGCGGCCACTAGTAGCGCACCCGCGGGTCGATGAAGGCGTAGAGGATGTCCACGAGCAGGCTCATGATGACGATGAAGAAGGCCCCGAACAGCACGGTGCCCTGGATCACGGGCAGGTCGAACCGCACGATCGCGTCGTAGGCGAAGCGGCCGATGCCCTGGATGTTGAAGACCGTCTCGGTGAGGATGGCGCCGCCGAGCAGGATGCCGATGTCCAGCCCCAGCAGCGTGACGATCGGCGTGATCGCCGAGCGCACGCCGTGGCGGAAGATCACCCGCCGCTCCGACAGCCCCTTGGCGCGCGCGGTGCGGATGTAGTCCTCCTGCAGCGTGTCGATCAGGTTGCCGCGCAGGAAGCGCGCGTACACCGCCGCGAACGCGGCCGCCAGCACGCACCACGGCATGATCAGTGCGCCCGCCTTGCCGATCAGCCCCTCCGCCTCCTGGTAGGCGCCGCTGCCCGGGAAGAGCGGGAAGCGCCCGATGTCGTCCGCGAACAGGAACAGCGCGACCAGCCCGAGGAAGTAGACCGGCGCCGAGATCGCGATCAGCGCGCCGCCCATCACCAGGCGGTCGAGCCACGAGCCGGTCTTCACGGCCGAGATCATCCCGATCGGGATGCCGATCGCCAGCCACAGCAGCACGGCGCCGCCGGTGAGGAAGATCGTCGCCGGCAGGCGGTCGAGGATCTGCGGCAGCACCTCGGTGTTGGACTGGAACGAGTAGCCGAAGTTGATGCCGAGCGGGTGGCCGGCGTCGGCTCCGACGAACGGCAGGATGTCGCCGAGGTAGCGGATGAACTGCACGTAGTGTGGGTCGTCGAGCCCGTAGGTCTCGCGGATCGACGCGATGAGATCAGGCGACGGCTGACGGCCCGCGCGCAGGACCGCGGGGTCGGCTGCCGGCAGCACGCTGAACACGATGAACGTGATCAGCGTGACCGCGAACAGCAGGAAGATGACCCAGAGAAGGCGGCGGAGGATGTAGGCGGACATGACGGCTGCTCGGGGGGTGGGCCCCGCCGCCGGAGCGGCGGGGCCCTGCGCATCCGCGCTCCTACCCGGTCACTGCCTGATCGACGTGTGCGCGAACGACCACTGCGCGTTGTCCTCGTCGATCACGCCGACGACGTTCTCCGAGCGGATGTTCGCCTGCTTGTCCCAGATCCACGGGACGGCGGGCGCCTGCTCGGTGATCGCCGTGTCGACCTCCCCCCACGCCTGCGCGATCTCGGCGGGATCGGTCAGCAGCTTCGCCTCGTTCATCTGCTGGTTGAGCTGCTGGGCGTCGAGCTGCGACCAGTTCGAGTTGCCGGTCTCGAGGATGTTGTCCCCGTTGAACGTCGGGTCGAGGAACGTCACCGGGTCCGGGAAGTCCTTCAGCCAGCCGACGTTCGGGCAGATCGCCACCTCGGCGTCCGGCACATTGCAGAACTTCGTGTACATCGCATCGCCGGTGACCTGGCGGAGCCTGACGTTGAAGCCGAGCTTCTCGAACTGCTGCTGGGCCACCTCGGCCGCCCTGGCGTCGACGCCCTCGTTCTCGCCCACCATCAGGAGCGTTTCGTCGCCCTCGTACTGGCCGGAGTCGTAGCCCGCCTCACGGAAGTACTCCGCGGCGAGCTCCGCGTCCCCGCCCGGATTGGCCAGGAAGTCCAGGCCCGGCCCCTCCAGGCCGCCGGCCTCCTCGAAGCCGGCCATCCCCGGCGGCAGGAAGTGCGTCGGGATGTCGCCGAGCACCTCGCCGCCGCGCGTCAGGCGCATCGCCTCCCGATCGAAGCCGGCGATGACCGCCTTGCGGATGTTGACGTCGTCGAACGGCGGGATCGTCATGTTCATGGCGACCCACCGCCCGCCACCGCTCGGGACGAGCTGCAGCTGCTCCTTCTGGCGGGTGAGGGCCTGCTTGAGGATGGCCGGAGGCGGCGACTGGTCGCCTTGGATCATGCTCTGGCCGTCGAGGATCTCGCGCGACATGACCGTCGCGTCGTCGTTGCCCTGCCGGATGTCGATCTCGTCCACGTAGGCCGGGCGGTTGTCGAGGTTCGCATCCCAGTTCGGGTTGCGCACCAGATGGATGCGGCGGCCCGGCTGGTAGCCGATCGCCTCGCCGGAAGCGTCGTTCTCGATCATGTACGGACCGGTCGCGATCTGGTTCTGGCCGTATTGGGACGGGTTCTCGGCGTCGTGCTCCTCCGCGTAATCAGCCGGCACCGGGGCCGACAGCGGCATCTGGAGCGCGCCGGCGAGCACGCCGCCCGTGCACCGGTCCTCACCCTCGGCGGGCTCGAGGTTGAAGACGACCGTGTAGTCGTCCGGCGTCTCGATGCCGGGGATCTCCGTTCCCGGGTCGACGCCGACCTCGGCGCCGCGCAGGCTGCCGAAATAGGCGCCCGCGTAGCCGTTGTTGACGGTGTTGAAGAAGCCGCGCTCGATGGCGTACTTGACGTCGGCGGACGTGACCTCGCGGTCGACCGGCGGCGAGAACATCACGCCCTGCTTGAGCGTGACGGTGACCTGGCAGCCGTCCTCGGAGATCTGCGGATCCGTCTCCGCGAGGTCGGGCTCTGCGATGGTCGAGTCGTCGATCTTCGGCGTGTAGAGCGTCTTCTGGGTGGCGCGCACGATCTGCGTGCCCATCTGGTAGTAGGTCCCACCCGGGTCGATGTTGTCCGTGTCACCGGCCCACAGGGCGATGAGCGTGCCGCCCCGCTGGCCTTCGGCGGGAGTGCCCCCGGCCGTGCCCTGCTCGTCCCCGCCGTCGTCGCCGCCGCAGGCGGCCACACCGAGCGTCAGTGCGAGCAGGACGCCGAGGAGGAGGGTCCACTTGCCGGACCGTCGCATTGAGCGTCCTTTCATGGTTGGTGCGTGATCGGCCCCGGTCATGCCGACCGCGAGCCCTTTGGGTTGAGCGCGTCCTGCAGCCCGTCGCCGACCAGGTTGAAGGCCAGCACGGTGAAGAGGAGCGCCATGCCTGGGAAGAACATGAACCACCAGGCGACGTCGAAGATGGAGACGGCGTCGGCGAGCATGTCCCCCCAGGACGCCCGGGGCGGCTGGACGCCGACCCCGAGGAAGGAGAGGGCGGCCTCCAGGAGGATGTTCGCCGGGATGAAGAGGGTGGCGTAGACGATGATCGGCGCCACCAGGTTCGGGACGATGTCGCGGAACATGATCCGCGCGTTCGACGCGCCGAGGGAGCGCGACGCCTCCACGAACTCCTTCTCGCGCAGCGACAGCACCTGGCCGCGGATGATCCGGGCCACGTACGGGGTGTTCGCGATGACGATGATCGCGATGACGAGCGAGAGCCCGGGCTGGATCAGCCCGCCGAGGCAGCCGTTCTGGCCCGAGCACGCAGTGGCCAGACCGAGGCCGAGGAGCAGCACCGGGAAGGCGAGCATGACGTCGAGCGTCCGGGCGATCGCCGTGTCGACCCAGCCGCGGTAGAAGGCCGCGATGGTGCCGAGCGTCGTGCCGAAGATCACCGACAGCCCGGTGCCGATGAACGCGATCATCAGCGAGACCTGCGCGCCGTAGACCACGCGCGAGAACACGTCGCGGCCGATCGGGTCCACGCCGAAGAGGTGGTCGCGGCTGAGGCCCTCGGGCAGGCCGAAGTCGTCGAGCGCGGCCGACTGCTGGACGTTGGGCTCGGGCGCCCCGACGAGCTTGATGATCGGCCCGGCGAGGATCGCGATCAGCACGAGTAGCGCGATGAACACCAACGCCGTCATCGCCACCTTGTCCTTGCGGAACCGCCGCCAGAACAGCTGCAGCGGCGACCGCGCCGCGACGGCGTCCTCCCCGCGGACGATCTGGTCGAGGCCGCCGTCCTCCGCGTGCAGGAGGTCGCTCGCGCCCGCACTCATACGAACGCCTCTCGGCTCGGTGCTGCCATAGGTTGAGAAAGCCTCCTCCGCACGCGTGTTCCTGCACGCGGACGGCCTTTAGTTCCCCTTCAGGCTGCACAACGTACAACGTCCGTGATCCCATCATTCCCTGTGGCGCGAACCAGCCGGTGTGCAGGTCACACTCGTGTACCCGATCGGCCCGCCGACCCGATCGGGAGCGTACGACGCCCGCCGTTGCGCCCACATTAACCCCGATCTTGCATCAAGCCGCTGACGGTGTCGTTGACCGGGGGTGAGTTGGGACGGCGTCGGCGGGGCCGGGGTGGTCCGGGTGTTTGGGCGGTTGGCTGTGCGCCACGGGGGCGTTTCCGTGGAAGCGCGGTGGGTTCGCTGGCAGGGCGAGATGGCCGGTGTCAGCCGGCGAGCGTGGCGGTCTTGAGGTAGGTCGTGAGCGCTGGTCAGCGCGTGGGCGGCGGCAGCGCCTGCAGACGCATGAAGGCGGCGGCGAGCTCGCGTGCCCATGGCCAGTCGCGGTCGAGGTGCAGGATCGCTTGGCGGGCGTGGAAGGCGAGGCGGCCGGCGACGTGCAGCAGCCGGTAGCGCAGTCGCTTGGGCTCGCAGCGAGCGAGTTGGTCGTCGAGCGCGAGCGCCTTGGTCCAGGCGAGCAGGTCTTGGGCGATCAGCACCAGCTCCAGCCAGACGGCGTTCATCTCGTAGCCGCGGAAGGGCAGATTCTCCATGCCGCAGTCGTTGCCCGCCTTGATGCGGTCTTCGACGCGCGCGTGGCCGCGGTGGCGCGCTTCGAGGTAGGCGATGTCGTTGTCGGGCTGGTCGGTGAGGATCGCCTGGAAGCGGTGCCCGTCATGGTCGGTGAAGCTCAGTTGCGCGCCGGGGTGCGGACGCTCGCGGCGCACGATCATGCGCGACCCGGTCGGCCAGCCCGACAGGTCCAAGAACTCGGTGATCTCGGCGACCTGGGCGCCGTCGTCGTCGCGCGGTTCGCCGTCTTGGGTGAGCGCCGGGACCCACGCGTGCTCGTCGAGGCTGAGGATCGCGGTCCGGACGGGCTCGGTGAGATCGAACCCGACCGAGAAGCGCAGCCGCCCGTCGCGGCAGAAGTCCAGCAGCTCGTGCGTCGCGCCCGCGCTGTCGGCGCGCACCAGGATCTGCTCGCGCGCCGCCACCCGCTTGGGCAACTGCGCAAGCGCGGCGTCGAGCACGCGATCTTGTCCTCAGCGGTGTTGGCGCCCGCGTTGCCGGGCCGCAGCAGGCCCGCCGGCGCCTCCTGGCTCCCGTCCAGGTAGGCGAGCAGCGGGTGAAACCCGAACCCGCCCTTCCGGTTGCCCGCCGCGCCCTGCTTGTCGGAGTGCGCGACCGGCAGCGTGGCGTCCAGATCGATCTCGATCAGACGCGGGCGTGCGCCGCGCCGCCATGCCCGCGCACGCGCCTCCGCACGCGCCGCGCGGATCCGCTCAAGCGCATCCGGATCGTCGGCGATCCGTTCGATCAACCTGTACGCGGTCGAGTCCGACGCGACCGGCCCGAACAGCGCCTCCCGGTCGCGCAGCGCCCGCAGGTCACACAGCGCATCACCGCCGTCGGCGAGCATCACCGCCAGATCACCGACCACGCGCCCGGGCGCGTGCCGGCCGGCCCGCTCGCGCAACGGCGCCAAGGCGCGATCGAGCGCGCTCGTCAGCCCGAGCCGATCGGCCGTCTCGGCGATCAACGCGGCGCCCGCATGCGAGACCAACCCCTCTCCGTCCGCCCTGACCTCTACCTTCACATCGCGCCTACCGCGCTTCACCCGCAAGGTGACCTCCTGAACCGGGAACCTCGACCTTCAGCAAGCCGGAGACTCCCTGCTCAGCCGGACAACACCGCGCCCCGGACCACCGGGGCGCGACCGGTTAACGCAAGACCCGGGTTAAGCTGTGCGGTGCGAGCCCCGATAGCTCAGCCGGATAGAGCGACTCCCTCCTAAGGAGTAGGCCGCTGGTTCGAATCCAGCTCGGGGCGCCTCTCTACAGCGCCGTTTCTGCCAGCTCCTGCCTGGCTGGCAGCCGGCCCGGAGGTACCAGGCGGGTACCGGCTCACTCCCGATAGGCGCGTCCGCGCGGCAGGACGCGCAGGACGTAGAGCATGCGCTGGGGCGGATCGCGCTGGAAGCGGACGCGCCACTCGCCGACGCGCAGCCGCCATTCGTCGCTGCCGGCGAGCTTGCGGACGTCGCCCTCGGGCGGATCACTCGTCACGAGCCCGTCGAGGGCGGCGATCACCTTGCGCCGTACCGGCAGGTCGAGTCGCTTGAGGTCGCGCCTGGCCCTCGCCGTGAAGACGTAGGACCAGGCCGGGCTCAACCGAGCTCGCGCCTGATCTGCTCGGCCGAGAAGACGTCGCCGCGCTCGATGTCGGCCTTGGCCTCCCGAACGCCCGCCTCCTCGTCGTCCGAGGTGGGCTCGTCGTCGAGCGGAGCGCCGTCGAGCAGCTCGAGCATGGGATCGCGTCCGCGCCCGCGCTCGATGTAGACCAGGGCGGCCTCGGCCTCCTGCTCCGAGAGGTCCTCGACCAGGCGGCGGAGCTTCTCCTTCGCGGTCATGGCCTGAAACGGTACCCCGCGCATCGTCACCGCCCCGTCCCCATGGCCACCGCCTTGCGCGCCGCGGTGATCGCCTCGTCGGCGGGCATGCGCGGCGCGTCCTCCAGCTCCTCGATCACGTGGCCGTACGTCCCCATCGTCAGGTCAGCGCCATGACCGAGCTGGCGGGCGACGTAGATCACCGAGCGCCCCTCGTGCAGCAGCAGCGAAGCGAAGCTGTGGCGCAGGTCGTAACGCCTACCTCGCCGAGGGCAACGCCCGCCAGCCGCGCAAACGCGTCGCCGCGGACGTGATCGTCCGCGATCAGGAGGAGCGGCTGCTGCTCGTCAACCCCGACTACAAGCCCGATTCGGACCTACCCGGTGGGATGGCCGAAGCCAACGAGCCACCGATCGTCGCGGCGGCCCGCGAGCTACGCGAAGAGCTCTGCCTCAGCGTGGAGATCGGGGCCCTGCGCTGCGTCGACTGGAATCCATCGCATGGCCCATGGGACGACACCGTCGTCTTCGTCTTCGACGGCGGCGCCCTCTCTCCGGCCACGATCGACAACCCGCTCCGAGAGGTTCCCGACCAGCCGGCGGCGGCTTGCCCGCCGCTGACGAAGGCCGCCGCACAGGGTTGTGGTCATACCTCTGTTGTCCGGGCGGACCTCGGCGACCGGTCAACATCGCGCAATGGGCCCATCGCGGCATCACTACGAGCCGAGCGGCGATCGCGGCGACATGTCGCGGAGGGTGCGATGCGTGGCCACGGGCACCGTGTGATCGCCCTATTTGACAGCTGCGGTACGTTGCATGCAATATGCACGGCGGGGGGCTGACGCGTCGTCTTGAGGCGACGCCGTCCGGCGGGACGGGGCTCGCGGCTGCTTCGGTGTTGGGCGGTATCGCGGAAGCCACCGCTGGACCCACCGCCCGCGGCCCTGAGTCGCGGGTGGCCGTTCCGCGCGCGGTCACGAACCTCTCGAGGCACGACCGGGACCCGGCGCGGTCCGAGGACGCACTCGTCGCCGGCATCACCGCGGCTGCAGCAGGCCCACCTGCCGGTGGTGGCCGGCCGCGCCGCCTCCATGACGGCCCCGATCCGCGAAGGAGCAGACCCATGCGAGCAGGCACCCGGCGGCGTTGGATCGCCACCATCGCAATCGCCCTGGCGGCGACGATCGGCGCGTCGAGCCCCGGTGTCAGCCGCGCGGCGCCGGCGTACACCAACCCGGTCACCGCCGGCACCGTGGACACGTTCCCCGACCCGGTCGTGATCCGCGGCAAGGACGGCTACTGGTACGCGTACGGCACCACGAACCCGATCTTTCAGAGCAAGGGGGAGGACGGGGAGCACGTCCTGCCCATCCTCAGGTCCTCCGACATGACCGACTGGTCATACGTGGGTGACGTCTACACCCGCGCGACCCAGCCCGACTGGTGGCCGTCCGAAGCGCGCCCCTGGGCGCCCGAGATCCGGTACATCGACGGCACCTACCACCTCTCTTACGGCAACGTCGCCGGCGTCGTGGGCCTGGCGACGGCGCCGACGCCGGCGGGACCGTGGACCGACGAGGGGACCGTCATCCCGCAGGGCAACGGCTGCCCCACCGGCAACATCGACCAGGCCCAGGCCACCGATCGCGACGGCACGCATTACATGTACTGGGGCAGCTACGACGTGGTGTGCGTCGCAAAGATGAACGCGGACGCGACCCGCATCGTCGGTGCGCCCACCGAGGTCCTCGTGGCACGGCGAGGCGAGGGCGCGTTCGTCGTTCGCCACGACGACTGGTACTACCTCTTCTACTCCGAGGCCGGCTGCTGTCAGGGCGCGTTTAGCGGCTACACCGTCAAGGCGGGCCGCTCGCGCGACCCGCTCGGCCCGTTCGTGGATCCGCAGGGCACGCCGCTCACCGCACCGGAGACGAAGGACGGGTTCGTGGTGTCGGGCAACGGCAACCGGTGGGTGGGACCGGGTCACCACGGCTTCTCGACCGACCTGTCGGGCCAGGACTGGCTCGTCTACCACGCGATCCCGAAGGACGACCCGGACCTGGACCCGGTCAGCTCGGTCCCCAACCGGATCCTGAGCCGGCGCCCCATGCTGATCGACCGGCTGGACTGGGTGGACGGCTGGCCGACGGTGCGCGGCGGCGAGTGGGCCTCCGACGACGCACAGCCCGCGCCGGTCACCACGCCCGCGGCCGGCAGCGACTTCAACCAGCAGGGCCTCGACGGCTGGCGGCGCGAGGGCGCTGCCCAGGACGGGTGGACGCTCGCCCGCGAGACCGACGCCGGCGGCTACGTGCGCCAGGAGGCGCCGGCGGCGATGCCGGCGTACCTCGTCCGGGACGCCGCCACGGCCGGCGCGCACGTCAGGGCGGAGGCCGATCTGCGGTTGGGCGGCGGACTGCCGTCGCGCTTCACGGGGTCGGCGGGGCTGGTCCTCGCCTATCAGGGTCCCGGCGACCACGTCGCGGTGTGGCTCGACGCCGAGCGGCACGCCCTCGTGAGCGAGGTGGTCGCCGGCGGCAGAGCGGGCGACCGCCGGCGCACCGCGCTGCCGCCCACGTTCGACTTCTCGAGTTGGCACCACATCGCCGCCGAGCTGCGCGACGGGCAGCTGCGGATCGAGGTCTCCTCAGCGGTGCTCGGAGACGCCCTGGCCGTGCAGGACCGGACGGTGCCGGTCGCGGCGCCCGGATCGGTGGGCGTCGCCTCCCGCGGCGCCCGGACGGAGGCCGACAACGTCTCCGCCACGAGCCTGTACCAGCCGAGCTCCGACACGGCGCCGGAGCCGCAGCCCGGCACGCTCGACCCGGCCGCGTCCGATGAGTTCGACGACGGCACGCCCCCGGGGGCCGCGCCCGGCGACGGCTGGCGATGGGTGCGCGACGCCGAGGGGTCCGAGGCCGACGGGCAGCTCAGCTGGGCGACCGACGGCGACGAGCTCGTCACGGGCAGCAACGACGCCGCGGTCCTGGTCCGCGACGCCCCCGCGGGCGAGTGGATCGCCGAGACCAAGCTGACGTTCGCCCCCGGCAGCGGCGGTCAGGAGGCCGGACTGATCGCGTATGCGGGCGACGACGACTACACGAAGCTCGTCCACGGGCTCGTGCGGCTGAACCCGCGGTTCGGCGGCCCGCTCGGCGACTACACCGTGTTCGCCAAGGAGGGCCCGCGGCCGACGACCGGCGACCAGGCGTTTTACGGCCCGATGTACGTGGGCCCGCCGGCCGAGACGATGTGGCTCCGCCTGCACCACCGCTTCGACGCCGCCGAGGACGAGCACGAGCTGCGTGCGGCAACGAGCACGGACGGCGAGCGCTGGGTGTGGGGCGGCGTCTGGACGCTGGACGGGGAGCTCGACCCGGAGATCGGCCTCGTCACCCTGGGCCCGGCCGGCGCGACCGCCCACTTCGACCACCTGCGGGTGTACCGATGACCGTCGCAATGCGCCATTCACTGTCAATGGCACTGTGCGCGCTGCTGCTGGTCGCTCCGTCCGCCGCCGCCTCCCAGCGGCCGAACGTCCTCGTGATCATGACGGACGACCAGCGCAGCGAGGGGACCATGGGAGTGATGCCGAGGACCTCGCAGTGGTTCGGCAGGCGCGGCGTCGAGTACACCAACGGGGTCGTCACCGCACCGCAGTGCTGTCCCTCCCGCGCGTCGACGTTCTCCGGTCAATACGTCCACAACCACGGCGTCGACCAGCTGTACAACTCGGCGAGCCTCGATCAGACCCACACCGTCCAGTACGCGCTCAAGCAGGCGGGATACCTCACCGGGATCGCCGGCAAGTACTTCAACGACTGGAACGTCTGCCAGAGCGATCCACCGCACTTCGATCGGTTCGCGATCGAGACGGGCGGTTACTTCAACCGTCAGTTCCGCGTCGACGAGCACACCGGTCGCGACGAGGGGTGCAGCACGGGCGACGGCCACATGGTCAGGCCGGAGTACTCGACGACGTTCATAGAGGAGAAGTCGGTCGAGTTCCTGCACGACTTCGCGCGGTCCGATCGGCCCTGGCTGCTGTTCGTCCATCCCTTCGCCCCGCACGTCACCACGCTCGGGGAGGACCGGATGGCGAAGAACGTCCCCAAGGCCGAGCCGCGCTACGAGGACGCGCCGGTCCCGGAATGGGACAGGAGCCCCGCCGTCGACGAGGCCGACCTGAGCGACAAGCCGCCGCACGTTCGCGACGCCGGGCGGAGAGCGCACGCGACGGCGGACGACCCGGCGCCGCTCGAGGCCTCGGTGGCCGACATCCGCGAGGGGCAGCTGCGGACGCTGATGTCCGTCGACGACATGGTGGCCAGGCTGCGAGAGACGCTGGACGAGCTCGGCGAGGAGTCCAACACGCTGATCTTCTACTTCTCCGACAACGGCTACATGTGGGCCGAGCACCGGCTGCAGGAGAAGATCGAGGCGTATGCCGCCTCGGTGCGCGTGCCCTTCTTCGCCAGATGGTCGCGGTGCGGCTCCGCCGGCCGGCCGGCGGCCGACTGCCCGGGGGCCCTGACGGCCGGCACGAAGGACCCGCGGATCGCCGCCAACATCGACCTGGCGCCCACGATCTACCACGCGACCGGGGTCACGCCCGGCTATCCGCTGGACGGCAGGTCGCTGCTCCGCCCGCCGAGCCGGGATCGCATCCTCCTCGAGCAGTCGCGCAACCGGCGCCTCTCGCCGACCGGGAGCACACCGGCGCCGGGGCCGAGCGCGGCGACGAACTACGACTGGGGCGTCCCGAACTGGGCGGCGTTCTGGAGCCCGGGTCGCTACCTGTACCGGGAGAACGACTACGAGCCAGACATGGGCACCGTGTCGTGCTACGACGACGACCCGGCGACCGGCTGCGAGTACTACGCCGAGCAGGGCGAGTCGCGCGAGTACTACGACCTCGCGAGCGATCCGTTCGAGCTTCGCAACCTGCTCCGGGCCAGTGATCCCGCCCATCCCGCACCGCCGGCGCTCGAGCTGAGCCGCCTGTCCGAGGAGCTGCAGGCCGCCCGCACCTGCCAGGGCGCCGAATGCCCCTGACCACGATCCACCAGAGGGAGGGGCCATGCGAGGCCTTCGCACGAGCATGAGGGGCGCGGCGCTCGCGGTGGTGGCGGCCGCGCTGCTCGCCCAGCCGGCCGCCGCAGCGACGCCGACGGTCCACCGGTCGAGCTTCGGCACCCTGTCCGACGGGACCGCCATCGATCGCTACACGCTCGCCAACGCGCGGGGGATGTCGGTCTCGATCATCACCTACGGCGGGATCATCCAGTCGCTGGAAGTGCCGGATCGGCGCGGGCACCGCGACGACGTGACGCTCGGCTACGGCGACATCGCCGCCTACACGCGCCGCAACCCGTACTTCGGTGCAATCGTCGGTCGCTACGCCAACCGCATCGCCGAGGGCACGTTCAGCCTCGACGGAGTGGAGTACCACCTGCCGATCAACAACCCGCCCAACAGCCTCCACGGCGGCGTCCGCGGGTTCGACAAGCGCGTCTGGGCTGCGGAGGAGGTCCGCGGGCCCGAGACGGCTGGCCTGCGGCTGACCTACACGGCCGCGGACGGCGAGGAGGGCTACCCGGGGCGGCTGCCCGTGACGGTCGTCTACACGCTCGACAACCGCAACCGCCTGCTCATCGAGTACACCGCGACAACCGACAAGCCGACGGTCGTGAACCTGTCCAACCACGCCTACTGGAACCTGGCGGGCGAGGGTGCGGGCACGATCTACGACCACCGGCTCCAGATCGCCGCCGACCGCTACACGCCCGTCGACGAGACGCTGATCCCGACGGGCGCGATCGACCCGGTCGCCGGCACCCCGCTGGACTTCCGGGGGTTCCACGCGATCGGCGCGCGCATCCGCGAGGCTCACCCCCAGCTCGTGCGCGGGCGCGGCTATGACCACAACTGGGTGCTCGACCGCGGCGGCGACGGGCTCGAGGTGGCGGCGAGGCTGCGCGACCCCTCCAGCGGTCGCCAGCTCACGGTCTCGACCACCGAGCCGGGGCTGCAGTTCTACTCCGGGAACTTCCTCGACGGCACGCTGTACGGCAAGAGCGGCCGCCAGTATCGGCAGGGCGACGGGTTGGCGCTGGAGACCCAGCACTTCCCGGACTCCCCCAACCACCCCACCTTCCCATCGACGGTCCTGCGTCCGGGTGAGACCTACCGGTCCTCGACCGTCTACGCCTTCTCGACGTTCGGCCGCCACGATCGCGGCCGCCCGCACGACCGGTAGCGGCCGTCGGCCGGCTCGGCGGCGCGGCGCGCCGCCGCTCAGCCGGCACCCGATCGACACGTCGAATCCAGCTTCGGGCGCCGAGACTCGGCGCTCTTTGGTCGTGAATCCGACAAAAGCGCGCTTCCTTTTGATCGTCTGCGTGCTTTACTGACGCGATGAGGTCGAACGGGGGTGCGCGATCTGGGCTGCTCGGAGCCGGGGTGATGCTGGAGCTCATCCGCGACGGGGAGGCCGTCACCCGCGCGGACCTCGTGCGCCGGACCGGGCTGTCCCGCTCGACGGTGGCACAGCGGCTCGAGCTCCTGATCGCCCACGAGCTGGTCCGGGAGGGCGGCGCGAGCGCGTCCACGGGCGGCCGGCCGCCC